>NZ_JBMWDT010000006.1:218087-263514 GCF_049545585.1 Providencia sp. NPDC089933 | reverse complement strand
TAGCCCTTATTACGACAGTACGTGCATCAGAATATCAATTAACAAATATGTTGATATTAAATTCGAGGTAAAGCAATGAATAAATACACCGAACTATCTGACTTCGAGATTAACAGGCTAATAGCAGAAATGGATGCTAAGAATAGGTATGTTTATTTCGAAAAAGAACAAACTATTTTTAGAAAGTTTAATAATGGACAAACGCAAAAGTTTAATCCGTGTAATTATCCAGCCGATGCAATGCCGATTATTATTGAGAATAATATTTCAATAACTTTGAGCGATGACAAAGGCGAAGGGAGGTGGATGGCGTTTGATGGTGATTGGTATGATGAATACTCCCTATCTCGAACATCAGTATCATATGGTGATAATTATTATCGAATTGCCATGATTTGTTTTCTATTAATGAAGGATGCGGAGAATAATCAATGAAACAAGTTCAAGCAATGACGACGTTAGTATTAATTGATGGTGTTACTTATCAAATAGCATTACCAAAACAATATGTTTTACTGCAAACAAAGCAAGCATTGATGTTTGCTCAAGAGTTCGGTGGTTTAATTATTCCATGTGAATTTACTAGTATAAAGCCAATGGAAGCGGATGGATTACCTTTTAATATAAGTGATAGCAAGGATGAAAGCTGACTACGGAGGTAGCCACACACCAAAGGAATTGCGTGATAGATGGCAAACTCCCCTACCTTTATTTACAGCATTGGACGCTGAATTCGGTTTCTATTTAGATGCCGCAGCCGATAAAAATAACCATCTTTGTGCTCATTACCTCACTGAAAATGACGACTCGCTAAATTGCGATTGGGAAAGTTACGGAGCCATATTCTGCAATCCCCCGTACAGTGAAATTCAGCCATGGATTAATAAAGCCGCCGAACAATGTAAAAAGCAATTACAGCCTGTCGTGATGTTAATTCCGTCTGATACTTCTGTCGGTTGGTTTAATTCTGCACTGGAAACAGTTGATGAGGTTAGATTAATTACAGGAGGAAGAATTTCATTTATTAACGCTGGAACAAATAAGCCAGTTAACGGAAATAATAAAGGCTCAATGCTTTTAATATGGCGTCCGTATGTCAAACCACGAAAGATAATTAGCACTGTCGATAGAGATGAATTAATGAATATCGGCAATCAAATATTAAATGAATGGAAAATAGCATAGGTGGTATATGACACCGCAGGAAATGGAGAATGGACGCAGAAAGATCGCTAAGGATTGCTTAAAAGAGCTACATGACTTGAGCGAGAAAACAGACCCAAACATAACTACCGTACTAGATAAATACACGCCACAGTTCAGTCCGCTTAATGATAAAAAACACTTCCCACCAAAGATGGTATTAGGTCATTTAGTTCGTCAAATAGAAAAGGAAATGAATTATGGTTAGACACTTTACTGTAAGAGAGTTCGCCAGCAAACATCGAAGAAGTGACGAAACAGTTAGGCGTTGGATAAGCGCAGGGAAAATATATCCAGCACCAACATTTGACGGGTATCAATATTTAATACACCCATCCGCACAAAAGATAACAAATTACGAAAAATTAAATTCAACCACTTCATTAAATAATAACTGCAAACTGTTAAAAAGGATTGAAACAGATGGCAAGAAACAGAAATCCCAAAAACGCACATTTACCACCTAATCTATATTGCCGTAAAGGTTACTATAGTTACAGAAATCCTGAGACTGGCATTGAATATGGCGTAGGCAGAAATAAAACCGAAGCAATAAACGAAGCCATCTCTGCTAATTTATTCATATATGGTAAAAAGGAAACATTAAAAGATAAAATATCTAGCGATATCGCAGTTAAATTTCATGATTGGATTGATAGGTTTAATAAAATAATTATTAATCGAGACTTAAAAAAGCGAACAATTGATGATTATCAAGGAAGATTGAAAAGAATAAAAAGCAGTTTTAACAATATTCCACTACATGAAATAAAAACAAAAGATATTGCCGATTACATAAATAATATTGTATCAGATGGAAATATAACCACAGCAAGATTAATGCGAAGCATTTTAAAGGATATGTTTAATGAGGCTATGTCTGATGGCGTTGTTGATTTTAATCCCGTAATAGCAACCAGAGTTCCACGGAATAAAATAGCCAGAACAAGATTATCAGAAAGTGATTACCTGCAAATATATCAATCAGCAATAGAACATTGCCAGCCTTGGGTTAGTATGAGTATGGACTTAGCCATTTTAACAGGTCAACGCTCAGGAGATATTAGGAAATTAAAATGGAATGATGTTCATGATGGTTTTTTATGGGTCGAGCAAGAGAAAACAGGAACCAAAATAGCCATACCACTTATCATTTCAAATAATATCGCCAATAAAACTTTGCAATCAGTGCTAGATAGATGCAAGCATGAATTGAACGGAAAGGAATCCGTGCTGGTTTCACAGAAGGGTGATATGCTGGCAGATAAAACTATTGGTAAGGCTTTTTCCTTAGCTAGGAGTAAAAGCGGTTTATCATGGGAAGGTTCTCCACCAACGTTCCACGAAATAAGAAGCCTTGCATCAAGAGTGTACGGCAACGAGAAATCAAATGAATTAGCAAACCAGCTTTTAGGTCATAAATCTATGGATATGACCCTAATGTATCAAGATGATAGAGGACTTGGTTGGAAAAAAATTGAAATTTGATATTGAATTTATTTCGAGTTATTTTGGAGGGCTAGTTGTAATATGCTGATTTATAAGGATAGAAAATGATTACTCATATCAGTCCATTAGGATCTATGGATCTACTATCTCAACTTGAAGTTGATATGCTAAAACGTACGGCCAGTAGCGATTTGTACCAATTATTTAGAAATTGCTCTTTAGCCGTTCTACACTCAGGCAGCCTTACTGATAGCAGTAAAGAGCTATTAGAAAAAAGCAAAGATTTTGATATCAATGTATTACGTCGTGAGCGCGGTGTTAAACTAGAACTTATAGACCCGCCAGAAAAAGCCTTTGTTGACGGTAAAATCATCCGTACATTGCAAGCAAACCTATTCTCAGTATTACGTGATATCCTGTTCGTTCATGCACAAATTACCTACGCAAAAGAACAATTCCATTTAGACCTTGAAAATGGAGCTCATATTACTAATATGATTTTCTCCATTTTGCGTAATGCCCGCGCATTACATATTGATGAAGACCCAAGCATGATTGTGTGCTGGGGCGGTCACTCCATTAATGAAATCGAATACCAGTATGGTCGTAAAGTTGGTAACGAACTTGGCTTACGTGAGCTCAATATTTGTACTGGCTGTGGGCCAGGAGCAATGGAAGCACCAATGAAAGGTGCTGCTGTAGGGCATGCTCAACAACAGTATAAAAATAGCCGTTTTATTGGTTTAACAGAGCCATCAATTATTGCCGCAGAGCCACCTAACCCACTGGTAAATGAGCTGATTATTATGCCTGACATTGAAAAACGCTTAGAAGCGTTTGTTCGATTAGGCCACGGCATTATTATTTTCCCTGGGGGAGTAGGAACTGCTGAAGAGCTACTTTACTTACTGGGTATCTTAATGGACCCAGCCAACAGCGAACAAGTTCTGCCGCTTATATTAACGGGTCCAAAAGAAAGTGCTGAATATTTTACCGTTTTAGATGATTTTATCCGTCATACCTTAGGTGAAGATGCCAGTAAGCATTACCAAATCATTATTGACGATGCCCAAGAAGTCGCCCGAGTAATGAAGCAAAGCATGCCAAAAGTTAAAGAGAACCGCCGTAGCACCGGTGATGCCTATAGCTTCAACTGGTCAATTAAAATTGCTCAAGATTTACAACACCCATTCGAACCAACGCATGAAAATATGGCTTCATTGAACCTTCATCCTGGTCAAGAACCTGAAAAACTGGCCTCTGATTTACGCCGCGCTTTCTCTGGGATTGTTGCTGGTAACGTAAAAGAGTTTGGTATGAAGGCAATAGAAAAGCACGGGCCATTTAAAATCCACGGTGATACCGAACTCATGAAACGAATGGATATTTTACTGCAAGGCTTCGTAGAACAGCACCGCATGAAGCTACCAGGTGGTACAGCTTATGAGCCTTGCTACGAAATTGTAAAATAAGTATGGTCTACAAGTAAGGATAAACATTTTAGGTATGGCGTATTTATGATCCATTTATTAATTATTGATGCACTAAACTTAATACGCCGCATCCATGCGGTGCAAGGAAGCCCGTGTGGTGAAACCTGCTTATCTGCCATATCCCAATTATTAAATCATACCGCTGCAACTCATATTGTGGCGGTATTTGATGAGGAAGGGCGGCATCAAAGTTGGCGTCATGAAAAACTACCCGATTACAAAGCGGGTCGACAGCCTATGCCTGAGGATTTACAAGCTGAACTACCAACTCTCATTGCTCTTTTCCAAGAAAAGGGGATACATTGCTGGCAATCTGAAGGAGATGAAGCAGATGATTTAGCGGCGACCTTAGCAACACGCATTGCTGGGTCGGGGCATACAGTTACCATCGTATCCACAGACAAAGGTTATTGCCAATTATTATCTCCGAATATTCGAATTCGTGATTATTTTCAAAAACGCTGGCTCGATGTTCCGTTTATTGAAAAGGAATTTGGTGTTACACCTGAGCAACTCCCTGATTACTGGGGGCTTGCCGGTATTAGCAGTAGTAAAGTGCCTGGGGTTGCAGGGATTGGCCCTAAAAGTGCAACGCAGCTTTTACAACAATATCATTCAATTGAAAATTTATTTGCTCATTTATCGGAACTAGAAGAAAAATGGCAAAAAAAGTTAGTCGATCAGCAGCAAATTGCATTGATTTGCCGTGATATTGCAACATTAAAAACAGATATAGCTTTGCAAGGTAATTTAAATCAACTACGTTACTACACTAAATAAACACACAAAAAAGGCCACACTTGGCGGCCTTTAGAATGGCAGTACACTAACTAGTAATATTCACGCGCCATTGGGTTGGCAGACCAAATTCTCATCACATGTACAGTGACTTCTTCTCGGTCATGATAAAGTTGCTTAGCTTGAATTAACACATTCACACCTTGCTCTTTTAGCTGTGTTTTCATCTTTTCCAGAATATGTGAAACTTCTTCATAACGCTTTTTCATTGGCAACTTGAGATTGAAAATAGCTTCCCGACACCAACCTTGTGCTAGCCAATCAGTCATCAGTGCAGCCACCTTCGCCGGTTTTTCAACCATATCACATACTAACCAAGTAATGTTTTGTGAACTTGGCTGAAACTTAAAACCATCAGCTCGGTGGTGTTTAACTTGCCCAGTATCCATTAAGCTTTCTGCCATTGGGCCATTATCTACGGCATGAACCATCATACTGCGCTTCACTAATTGGTATGTCCAACCTCCCGGACATGCCCCTAAATCAACTGCGTTCATACCGCTTGCTAACCGCTCTTCCCACTCTTCATACGGAATAAATACATGAAAAGCTTCTTCGAGTTTTAATGTTGAGCGACTTGGCGCATCTGATGGAAATTTTAATCGCGGGATACCCATATAAAAATTCGAACTGTTATTGGTATAGGAATACCCTGTATAACAGCAACCCGGAGCAATAAAAAATACATGGATCACTGGGCGCTTAAAATTTTCAAGAGGAAGTAAAATTTTCTCTTTACGTAATGCATTACGTAAAGGCACCGTAAACTTACGGCAGAACTTCATTAACTCTTTAGATTCATTCGTGTCTGCCACTTCAACACGAATATCACCCGCTCGAGCAACTTGCTGGCTCAGCGCGTTTATAATCGGGGTAATACGATCCTCTGGCGGCAGATCTTTTAGTAAATCCCCCACCACAATCATTTGGCGAGCAAAAATTAACTCTCGAAAAGGCAACGTCCGCGCGAGTGTATCTGCATCTTCTGCTTGGTAACACTCAAAAATAACATAACCACTATTTTCTTTTACCCGAGCAAAACCATAAATTTCTTTTTGCCCGGCTTTGTCTGTAATCTCTGCTGCACACTCTTTCTCAAAGCCTGGACGGCAATATAGTGCAATTTTATTACTCATTACGTGACGCCGATTTCCTTAGACGCATAGCGCCAATTACTACTAACAGCCAGCCAATCAGGAAACATACTCCCCCTATTGGCGTAAAATAAGAAAAGTATTTTACCTGCAATAGGGCCATACAATAAAGACTACCGCTAAAAAGAAGTATGCCAACTGAAAAAAATACCCCTGACCAGTAAAACCATAGAACCACTTTACGCAATAAAACTGCACCTAACACCATAAGCGCAACAGTATGTAACATCTGATAACGTAAGCCTGTTTCAATCCAGTCCATTTGGTGGACACTCATGATTGACGACAACGCATGAGAGCCTATAGCCCCAAAAGCAACAGTAAAGAAGCCACTAATCCCAGCAAAAATTAACATCAAACGACTATTCACAGTAACACCTTTTTATTTAACTACTTGATTACTGAATAAGCGCCACATCTTGGTCACCCGTAATAAAGCCTAATTTTTCTTGTTCACTCGCTGCTTGCCCTAAGATCCACTGGCGAAATGCCGCTATTTTGCCCAAATCTGCTTGGCTTTCTTGGCAGACTAAATAAAATGCATTTTTACTCACCAATACTTCACTGAAGGGGCAAACTAAACGCCCTGCATCAATTTCATTTTTGGCCATCACATTATTTGTTAATGCAATACCTTGCCCATGTACAGCAGCTTGGATAACCATAGCACTATGACTAAAAATAGGCCCTTGCTGTACATTGACCACATTCTGTAACTCTAGTTGTTTAACATACGCTTGCCAGTCTCTTCGAGAAGAATCGTGAAGTAACGTATGTTTTGCTAAATCTTCGGGATTTTTAAGTTGGTTATCACCTGTTAATAACGATGGTGAACATACTGGCATTAGATATTCAGCATACAGCCGATCCGTTCTTAACCCTGACCAATTTCCTCTACCGTAGAAAATAGCGACATCAACATCATCTGCCAATTTATCTTCTTCTCTATCCACAGCCTGTATTCTTACATCAATACCAGGATAAGCTTGGTTAAAGCCTGAAAGCCTTGGTACAAGCCATTGGATAGCAAAGCTTGGTGACAAACTTACTGTTAGAGCCCCTTTCGCGCTTCGCGCTTGAAGCTTGCGTGTCGCCTCATTTAAAGAAGAGAAAATTTCTTTAATATCAAGATAATAGCTCTGACCTTCTTCCGTTAATAATAATGAACGATTACGTCGGCGAAACAGCTTGAGCCCAAGAAAATCCTCCAAACTTTTCATTTGGTGACTAACAGCAGCTTGCGTTACAAATAATTCTTCTGCAGCCTTAGTAAAACTTAAATGACGAGCTGCTGCATCAAAGACTCTCAGTGCATTCAGGGGCGGTAATCTTTTAGACATAATCACTTCTACTTGGCATATTGTTATTCATTAGTTTTTTTCATCCGAAGCATTATAATTTGTCCCTTGAGGATACGCCAGTAAATACCTATAGTATGCACACTTCCTAAGCCGGAACGAAAAGTTACAGAGTTTAGTTACTTTGGAACTTTTGGCTTTGTGGTTGTGATGTTGTGTTTGCAAGTTGTCTGGTTCAGCCAGACTTTGTAGCTTTGCTACTGTTTTTTCACTTCCTGTACATTTACCCTGTCTGTCCATAGTGATTTTTATAGTGCACCGCCAACGCGCGGTGCTTTTTTTTGCTATTTATTTAAACCACTAACAATAAATACCTAAGCAATTTAACGTAATAAATACAATAATCTATAGATAACTACTAGTGTACCGAAAAAACTTTCAGTTAGATATTTAAGATAATTCTTGAAATATGTTCGTAAAGGATATCAATAAAATAATTTCTGAATAAAAAGGATTGCATTGTAATGCAAAACGCTAAATCATTTTAAAAAACACATTCTAGATAATTGATAACAATTAATACCAAACGTAACAAAATATTTCAATGCTTAGGTTGAAAATGATATGTTTAAATTAATCAAAAAAATAACTATAAATGTACTAATAAATGTACAATCAAATTACACCACACTCAGCAATAGCCAATAACAGATAAATTTTGACTAAAAGAAAGAACTCATGGACCATTTTAGCGCCGCTTCATTTCGTCTCGCATTTCCTGCTTTAGACTCATCGACTCTATTTTTTGATAGCGCAGCTACCGCATTAAAACCCATAGCCATGATCGATGCTTCAAATAATTATTACCGTTTATCAGGTAGTTCTGTTTATCGGGGCCAATCCCCTGACGCCTTAAAATTAACTCGTGACTATGAACAAGGCCGTGTCCGCACTGCCAAATTGATTAATGCCCCCAGCGAAAAAAATATTATCTGGACGCGTGGAACTACTGAATCAATCAATTTAATTGCTCAGTGTTATTTTCGCTCAAGATTACAACCCGGTGATGAAATTATTGTAAGTGAAATCGAACATCACTCAAATTTATTACCTTGGATTATGCTAGCTCAACAAACTGGCGCTAAAATAATTAAATGGCCTGTTGAAAAAGACTTAACATTAAGCCTTGATGTGCTCAAATCAAAGCTCTCCACAAAAAGCAAACTTGTTGCTATCACACAAATGTCCAATGTAACGGGATATCAAACTGATTTACATGCTATAACTCAGTTGGCTCACCAAGTTGGGGCACTTGTTCTGGTTGATGGAGCACAAGGTGTAGTACATAGCCCAATAAATGTAAAAAAGCTGAATATTGATTTTTACGCATTTTCAGCCCACAAATTGTATGGCCCTACAGGGCTTGGGGTTTGTTATGCGAAAACTGAGCTATTAGAACAAATGAGCCCTTGGCACGGAGGAGGTAAAATGCTGACTGATGTCACATTTGACCATTTTACCCCTGCGCCTATCCCACAGCGTTTTGAGGCTGGAACACCAAATATTGCTGGCGTCATTGCCTTTTCTGCTGTCCTTAAGTGGCTAGAAGGTGTCGATTTAACTTCTGCTGAAGCTTATGCATGTTCCTTGGTGGAATACGCCTACGAGAAGCTGTCATTACTCCCCAACTTTATGAGTTATCACCCTTCTCACTCCCCTTTATTATCATTTAATTTTAAAGATATTCATCATAGCGATTTAGGTACCCTCTTGACCGAGCAAAATATTGCATTACGCTATGGTCAGCATTGTGCCCAACCCTTAATGGATGCATTGAATATTAGTGGGTGTTTGCGCATTTCAGTAATGCCTTATAACAACCAGCAAGACATCAATAAGTTTATCGATGCAGTCACACTCTCACTTTCTATACTAAATGATTAAATGAAGACTAAAGATACAGAAGGAAGCCTAATGACTTCGACTAAACATGATTTTGCTCCGCACCCTTTTGGTACAGAGATTGGAATTCAAGAAATAGTTGAACAATTTTCAACGTACAAAGCATGGGAAGATAAGTATCGTTTGCTCATCCAGCTTGCTAAAAAGTTACCACCATTAACTGACGATGAAAAGCAACAAACTCAAGAGGTTAAAGGCTGTGAAAACCGCGTCTGGATAGGTGCACTGCTCAATGATAATAATACGTTCCACTTTTATGGTGATAGTGAGGGGCGTGTAGTAAAAGGTTTATTTACCATTTTACTCGCGGCGGTAGAACAAAAAACAGCGCAGGAAATCATAGATATTAATTTTAATGATTTACTCACCCAAACTGGCTTACCGGCACAGCTAAGTGAATCCCGCCAAAATGGCATTCAATCACTCATTAGTGCAATTCAAAATATTGCCAGTGAAATGACGCCAGCATAATCAATGCTAGAAAGAGGCTATTTTATGGCCTCTTCCTATTCTTACTCACTTTGACTTGCCTGCCTTTGCGCTTTTGCAACCATTTTTTTGAGTGCATGAGAAACTGCGATAAAGCCAAAGCTCGCAGTTACCATGGTTACTGCGCCAAAACCTGCTGCGCAATCCATACGCTTAGAACCCTCGGCGGTGCTTTTAGCGGCACACACCGTCCCATCACTTTGCGGGTAAACTAATTGCTCAGTTGAGAAAACGCAATCAATACCAAGCTTGCCTTTGCCATTTTTCACGACATTAAAATCAGATTTCAAACGTTCACGTAGTTTGGCAGCTAATGGGTCCTGTATAGTTTTTGCGAGATCTGAAACTTGGATTTGCGTGGGGTCAATCTGCCCCCCGGCTCCCCCGGTCGTTACCACAGGGACTTTAAAGCGCCTGCAATACGCTAGCAGTGCAGCTTTTGGCCTAACACTATCAATCGCATCAATAACATAGTCGAACCCCGTACTAAGGTATTGAGCAGCATTATCAACAGTGATGAAATCATCAATCACATTCACTACACATTCAGGGTTTATTTCCAAAATGCGATTTTTCATGACTTCAACTTTGGGTAAGCCCACTGTCGATTTTATTGCATGTAATTGGCGGTTTGTATTGGTTACACAAATATCATCCATATCAATCAAAGTAATATAACCAATACCTGAACGAGCTAGCGCCTCAGCTGCCCATACACCAACCCCACCGACACCAATAACACAAATGTGAGATCGTGCAAAAAGATGAAGGGCTTGTTGCCCATATAAACGCCCGATCCCAGCAAAACGCTGCATCCAAGCATCTGAAAGCTTAGCTTGCATAATAACAAACAACCTTAGTTAAAACGTTAACTACATTGTACCAAAAAGCGGTTGGCTTTTTTTCAACACCCAAACTCGCCCATAATGATTATAAAAACCTGCCATTTTCCCAGCTTCATGGCCCGTTCCATGGTAAATATCAAAATGATGTCCTTTAATTGCCCCTCCGACATCTAAGGCAACCATCATACGCATTTCATACTGCCCCGTAAATTTACCATTACCGTCTAATACGGGGATTTCTGCAAGTAATGCGGTCCCAGGCGGAATTAATGTTTTATCTGATGCCACTGAAGCTTTAGCAATTAAAGGTACTGCACTCGCCCCCCTAACAGGGACAAATGATTGAGGCTTAAAGAAAACAAACGATGGGTTTTCTTCTAATAATTGGCGAACTTCTTGCTCACTGTGGTTATTTGTCCAATCATGGATAGCTTGCAAAGACATTTGGTTTAATGGTACTTCTCCACGATCAACAAGCACTTTACCGATACTTTTGTATGCATGACCGTTTTTACCTGCGTAACCAAAGAAATTCAGTGGGCTGCCATCACCAAAGTCAACATAACCACTTCCTTGTACCTCCATCATAAAATTATCAACGACAGAGTTACTATAAGCTAAAATTAAATTATCACTCAATGCACCATTGTAAATAGCTGCTCGGCTAGGTAAGCGGGATTTTCTTTTCGGTGGCATACCATATAGAGGGTAACGAAATTCACCTTGTGGGACGCGTCTAGCCTCGATAACAGGCGTGTAATAACCAGTAAATTGCACATTCCCATAATTATCAGCTCCTTCCATTTGAAAAGCTGTTAAATTGAAATTAGCTAATTTCGCAGGTTCTCCCCCCGCCATTAACCAATTCTCGATAGCATGGTAGGTATCGCTGTTATTTTGAAATAAACGGGGTGATGCATTTTTGATCTCAACAACTTGTTGATTAAAATCAGGTGCATTAATAGGCCGACCTTGAACATTCACTTGGTTAACTTTTTGCAGGTCTTGTACTAAACGCCCATCTTTATATTGTTGGCCTTTATCCGTTGGATGAGTTTGGCATCCTGCCAATAAAGAAAAAAACACACTGATTACCAACCCATTTTTTACTGCTCGCTTATTTACAATTTTTGTCAGTCCTAAATTCATTCTCCACCACCCAAGCGCATCCAACAATCCAATATGAAACGCACAATAGCAAACCCAAATTGGGAATGAAACGAGTAAACATATTTAGTTCAGTTATTTTTCTCAACACTCCCACTAAAGATTAAAAAATAGACATTCAGTGCGGATTTTGTTCTGTAGATGCTGAAATTTGAAAAAAAAACACGAAAAAACTTGCATCAGATCTCATCCCGAGTATAGTGCCCGAATCGGACGCGGGGTGGAGCAGCTTGGTAGCTCGTCGGGCTCATAACCCGAAGGTCGTTGGTTCAAATCCAGCCCCCGCAACCAATTACTGATTTTATCAGTAAAGTATTAAAAGTAGTCAGCAGTATAAAGATGTAAAAATTCAGTCGCGGGATGGAGCAGCATGGTAGCTCGTCGGGCTCATAACCCGAAGGTCGTTGGTTCAAATCCAGCTCCCGCAACCAATTTTTTACTTCTTCAGTCGCGGGGTGGAGCAGCATGGTAGCTCGTCGGGCTCATAACCCGAAGGTCGTTGGTTCAAATCCAGCCCCCGCAACCAATTCTTTCTTAATTTCCTTCCTTGAATAGCAAATCACCTTTAGTCTTTATCCTGTATAAACCCTTATTTTTTTATTTATGCAAATAAAAAAGGCGACTCACAAATTAGTTCATCACCTTTATATCAACATATACCTAATAGCTCACTCGATTAGTTACGAATAGCTAGCTCTCCACCATTGCGGAAATAGGCTTTAACCCCTTCAAAAATAGATTCAGCCATTTGTTGCTGGAACTTAGCTGTTTTAAGCTTTCGCTCTTCTTCTAAATTACTAATGAATGCGGTTTCAACTAGAATTGATGGTATTTCAGGCGCTTTAAGTACCGCAAACCCAGCTTGGTCAACTTTGTTCTTATGCAATTTATTGACTTTACCCATGAGTTTTAATACTTCATCACCAAACTTCAAACTATCATTGATCGTTGCCGTTTGGACCAAGTCAAGCATTGTATGGTCAAGATATACATCTCCACTCTTACTTACCCCACCAATTAAGTCAGCTTCATTCTGAGTTTGCGCAAGATAACGAGCCGTATTACTGGTAGCCCCTTTCGTTGATAAAGCAAAGACAGAGGAACCGCGTGCTGAACGATTAGTAAATGCATCAGCATGAATAGAAACAAATAAATCTGCTTGCATCTTTCTTGCTTTCGCAACACGAACCTTCAACGGAATAAAAACGTCTTCATTTCGTGTCATATAAGCCCGCATTTTAGGGTCTTTATCAATTAATGCTTTTAAACGACGTGCGATTTGCAGGACGACATCTTTTTCTCGCGTTTTATATTTCCCTATCGCACCTGGGTCTTCACCACCGTGTCCCGGGTCTATCATAATAATAATCGGGCGATCCCTTCCCGCCTTCCCTGGTTTTTTAGCTTGAGCTGGCATGTTTTCTTCGAGATCACCTTTATTGTAATCCTCAAGTAGCGCCAACAGTGGGTCATCATTGGTATCGACACCTTTGCCCGGATAAAAATCAAGCACTAAACGATGTTTAAATTCACCAACAGGCGTTATCGTAAAGAACTGAGGGCTAACTCTATTTTTTACTTCAAAAACTAAACGAACCGTTTGAGGATCAAACTGCCCTACCCGAACCAACTTCAAATACGGGTCACGAGTTTGGATCTGAGTCCCCATCTGTTTAAGCACATTATTTAACTGCACCCCTTCAAGATCGACAACAATGCGCTCAGGGTTATTAAGCACAAACTGGCGATACTTTAACGGGACGCTGGATTCTAGCGTAACTCGGGTATAGCTTGATGCAGGCCAAATACGCACAGCGATGACGCTGCTATTTGCAGAAAAACCGAATGGGCTGACGCTCAGTAACATAACTGCAGCTGCGCCCTGTATAAAACGGCGCTTCGATGGGCTGTGATCTTGATGACTCATCAATAATTCCGAACCTAGAACTGAGAAATAAAGTGATTTAAGAATAACTGCCAATAGCTTGACCAGAAATAAGCACTCTAACTAATCATTTGTGCTCTGTCATTAAGAATATACAAGACATCTATAGACTTACCACTATAAGCATAACTTAATCATACCTAGATAAAATGTTTTTGAGTGACTTTCTGTGTCAATTTTAAGCAATTTAATTTCCGTAGAGTATATATAGTTAAATTTAGAGATATGTAAACGTCAAAAATAAAATTGTTACTTTTTTTATACCATCTTTTACTTGATATTCTGCGCCAAAAAGAATAAAAATACATTATTAGCGAATAAAAATTCATTTAAGAGGGTCGTTATGAAAGAGCGCAGTACCGAATTGGTTGATGAGTTTCGCCATTCGGTCCCTTATATAAACGCCCACCGCGGCAAAACTTTTATTATTATGCTTGGTGGTGAAGCAATTGCCCATGAAAATTTCCCTAGTATTGTCAATGATATAGGGTTATTACATAGTTTAGGCATAAGGATTATCGTCGTTTATGGCGCTCGGCCTCAAATCGAAGATATCCTAGCAGAGCATAACTATGACGCTGTTTATCACAAACATACTCGCGTAACTGATGCCAATACACTTGAATATGTCAAACAAGCCTCAGGTGCTTTACAATTAGATATTACAGCTCGGTTATCCATGAGCTTAGGTAACACTCCGTTACAAGGCGCGCATATTAATGTAGTTAGTGGTAATTTTGTTATTGCTCAACCATTAGGTGTCGATGACGGTATTGATTATTGCCATAGTGGTAGGATACGCCGTATTAATGAAGAAGCGATTAATAACCAACTCGATAACGGTTCCATTGTACTCATTGGCCCTGTTGCCGTTTCTGTTACTGGGGAAAGCTTTAATCTCACCTCTGAAGAGATAGCCACCCAACTCGCTGTAAAAATGAAGGCTGAGAAACTTATCGGTTTTTGCTCTTCGCAAGGGGTTGCTGATAAGAACGGTAATATCCTGTCTGAGTTATTCCCAAATGAAGCGGAAAACCTCATTCAACAGCTAGAATCTGAAGGGGATTATTACTCAGGAACTGTACGCTTTTTACGCGGTGCAGCAAAAGCTTGCCGTCGTGGTGTTCGCCGTAGCCACTTATTGAGCTACCAAGAAAATGGGTCTTTAATCCAAGAGCTGTTCTCCCGCGATGGTATTGGTACCCAAATAGTAATGGAAAGTGCAGAGCAAATCCGCCGCGCAAATATTAACGATATTGGGGGCATTTTAGAACTTATTCGCCCACTCGAGCAGCAAGGCATTTTAGTACGGCGTTCACGTGAGCAGCTTGAAATGGAAATCGACAAATTTACCATTATTGAACGTGATAGCTTGGTCATTGCTTGTGCGGCTCTCTATCCATACCCAGAAGAAAAACTTGGAGAAATGGCATGTGTTGCAGTTCACCCTGACTACCGCAGCTCTGCCAGAGGGGAAGAACTACTTAATCGAGTGGCAGCTCAAGCAAAACAATTTGGCTTAGACAGATTGTTTGTATTAACAACACGCAGCATTCATTGGTTCCAAGAACGTGGCTTTACCCCTGCTGAAATTGAAATGCTACCATTGAAGAAACAAGCATTATATAACTACCAGCGGCGTTCTAAGATTTTAATATTAGATTTAAAAACCCAATCAGATAAATAACTATTTCGACACTATTTGAAACCATAGCTGGTTAATTATCCTCGCCCACCCAAATCATATGGATGTATAATTTGGGTGGGCACTTTTACAACTTTAACTCTAGCTAGGAATAAATTACACAGTTAAGCTATTTGTACAACCCTTGCCTTTTGGCATAATGGGATTGTATCTAAATGGGGTTTTAATGCAGCTTCCATTTCAGCAAAAGAAGTGCCGTAAAAGTAAAATGCTGTTTCTGTTGGCCCATCCCAAACACCATGGATACTACCAATATCTTCAACTGCTTCATCAAGTATGTCAAAGACCTCATTGATATCTCCGTTTTCATAAACCTCATCGGCTAATTCTGTTCCATTAAAATAAATTGCCAGCCCTTCATCTGTACCAAAATCAATCCGGACATCTTCACCATGAATAAATAAACGAGAGCCCTTCGGCGCTAACATTGAAGTAAATAGCTGGATAATTAAGCTGATATTTTCGTCACTAGCATCCGCAATAGCGATTTCTATATCGCATTCTTGTGCCTCACCATTATCATCAAGTGACGTACCACCACCAGTAACATGGATATCTTTCCCCATGCTTTTCATGACTTCATCAAATGCATCTTCTAAATCTGCACGCCTAATCGGCTCAAGCCTTGCATTTAATGTTAGGGTTATTGCGGTCATTTCTTGCTGGTTATCCATCTTATTACCTTTAATCTATGGTTATAAATTATTTAAATATAACTGTCACTTAAGTATATCTTAGTCACATTAATTGTATCGCCAAACCACTGCGCCGTTTTGTCGGCGTTTCAATTGCTCGACGTAATACTTTTGGGCTCCCATAAAGGGACAATTCTTTTTTTGCTCGGGTTATTGCGGTATAGACGAGTTCACGTGTAATAACAGGTGAATATACCTGCGGTAACACTAATGCGGTATGAGCAAACTCCGAACCTTGTGATTTATGAACCGTCATCACATAAGCGGTTTCATGCTGTGGTAGGCGGTTCGGTTGTATTCCACGAATAGTGCCATCTGGAAATTGAAAGTAAGCTCTCAGGCTATTATTTTCATCAGGTAATATGACCCCAATATCCCCATTGAATAACCCTAGTGGACTATCGTTGCGGCTAATCATGATTGGCCGGCCAGCATAGTGTTTATTTAATAAATTATAGGGACGGTTTATTAACCCTTGCCGATGTAATAATTTTTCTAATTTATCATTCAGGCCTACTACCCCAAAAGGGCCTTCCCGTAAAGCGGTTAATAAACGATATTGATTAAACTTTTTTAAAACCTGAGCCGGCGTTTCCTTTGATTTTACAGCCAATAAATAATCTTTATAATTTTCAGAGGCATTTAATAAAATTTGTGCATAATCATCTGCCGTTTCTTGCACATAATTATGCACATCAAAACAGCCTTGCTTTAATAACTTTTGAACACCAAGTACATTTCCCGCATTTACAGCAAAAGCAAGTTTCCCAATTCCTGAATCAGCAGAAAAACGGTAGCTTTTGCGCAATAAACACAAACTATCGCGAATTATCGGACCTGTTGTCGAAGAGTATTGTTCGATAGAATAACCCGATATTTCAGAAAGCTGAGCCGCTCGTTCAAGGCTGTAGCCATTATCTGCAAACTGGCAAATATCCCCAAGTACAGCCCCTGCTTCAACAGATGCAAGTTGGTCCTTATCACCAAGAAAAATAAGTTTTGCATTTTCAGGCAGCGACTCAAGTAATTTACCCATCATCGGTAAATCGACCATTGATGCCTCATCAACAATTAAAATATCTAGCGATAATCGGTTATCTCGGTTATAGCGAAATTTTTGGCTTTCAGGCTGAGCACCAAGTAAACGATGAAGTGTTTTCGCTTGATGTGGTAATAACGCCCTCTCATCATCGGTTAAAGGCATATGTTTCATTGCCTCTCCTAAAGATTCGGTTAGCCTTGCAGCCGCTTTACCTGTAGGCGCCGCAAGCTCAATTCTGACCCTATACTCATGCTTAGTTTCCAGTTTAATTAATGCAGCGAGGATACGCGCGACCGTTGTTGTTTTCCCTGTTCCCGGCCCCCCAGAAATTATGGAGACTTTACTCGTCACGGCAACAGCAGCTGCAATTTTCTGCCAATCAATCTCATCTGAGATCGGAAATAAATTATCTAAAACCACCTTGATTTGTTGGTTATTTTTATCATCTATTGGGGTGTTAGAAAAATAATGCGCAACATACTGCTCATATTGCCACATTCGTTGAAAATATAAGTAATCTCCCGACAGAACCAACGGGGACGTTTTATTTTCATTTCCTAACGAAACTGCATTTGCTTGCAGCAAAGTTTGATAAACCGTTTGCTCATCTGGCTGCCCCATTTTGTGCCAAAACTCCGCGGCCAGTTCAGGATGCCGACCTGCAAATAACTTTTCAGGCATGATGTCAGATAACGCTAAGCAAACATGCCCTGCCATCGTTTCCGCACTAAGAATAGCAGTAACCATCAGTAGTATTGGGTTTTCATCCTCTGATAGGCTATAGGCAAATTGCACATCAAGTGGAGTAAAAATACGTTCTTCAATTCCCCGATTAAATAGTGCTTTCATTCAGCACCTCCCCTTGTTGCCTACCTTGAAAAAGGAGATCCAATTCCCCAATAAAAGCTTCTAAAGGCCGATAAAAAAAGACCCCATTATGCGAATTTACCTTATCAATCCCTCTTAAGAATAAGTAATACACACCACCAAAATGCGTTTCGTAATCATAATCAGGTAACCTTTGTTTTAAATAGCGGTGTAGTGCCAAGGAATATAATTGATATTGTAAATCATATCGGTGATCGATCATGGCTTCGGCCATTGCTTCTTGAGTATAAAAGCTAGCATCCTCACCCAGGTAATTTGATTTATAATCAAGAAGATAAAATTTGCCACCCCAAAAAAAAGTCAAATCAATAAACCCTTTTAAAATCCCTTGTACCTTTTCAAAATTCAACGGAGGGCAACGCTGAGATAGCGGGTCATATTGATGGGCAATTTTATCTAAATGATTAGCCGTGAGTTCCGATTCTATAGGGATATAAAATTGCATTTCATCTAACTGATCTTGTGGCTGTAATGCAGATAAACATAAGCCATCATCTGCTAACGGAGCCTGAACAATCGCATTTAACCACTCTTGCAACATAGGTGCCCATTGAATACCAAACCCTGCCGCTTCTAATTTTTCAGTTAACCATTCAACCGAAATTGCTTCAGAGAAATCAATCTCTTCCATCAGAGTATGTAAAAAGGTCCCCGGCAATGCCCCTCTAGGGAATTGATGGGGCGTTAAAAATTCAGCCGAATTTTCACCTTCTTGTTGCTCAACATCAACGCTGACTTCAGTATCCATATTTGGTGCTAGTGAATTTGCAAATTGTAGAGCAGATACGGCTTGCCCGTCTTCTGAATGGTTAGAACCATAACTTAGCCCCGAATAGCTGGTAACACGCCAGTGGTCATCAAAATAGCGAGTGACTTCCCTTGCCGCTAAGTTTTCATCATGATTTGACTCAAGAGTTAAACGTTCAAATTCAGGTACATCAATGACAGTAACATTAATTACATCGTTACTGAGTTCATCGAGCATCTCATTTAACAGTTGGCTATCTCCTGCCTGCCCTTTTTGTATGACGTATCCAAGCGCAGATAAATGTAAGTCCGTTTCACCACTTTTCTTTCTATTCCCTTTGATCAGCGGCGCAACCCCCACACTACAGTGATAGATAGCCCGAGTTAAGGCTACGTATAATAAACGCAAATCTTCAGCTAATCGCTCTTCATCAGCCAAGGCCACGGTATCTTCACCATCAGACAAGTCTAGCCTTGTACCGAAATCTGTTCTGTCGTGATATAACCCTTTGGACTGAGGTAAAAAATTACTGGCAAAAGGTAACCAAACAATTTTGTATTCAAGACCTTTAGATTTATGAATTGTACTAATTTGAACCAGATGTTTATCACTTTCAAGGCGCATTTGTTGCGCATCTGATTGATGGTCTGGGTGTGCAATCTGCTGCGCTAACCATCGAGTAAGTGTGTGCTCACCTTCAAGTTGTAGTGACATTTCTTGCAACAGTTCACCAATATGCATTACATCCATCAATCGGCGTTCGCCATCAATTCCAGATAATAATGTTTCAGCGATATGCCTCTGAGCCATCACCATGCGAAGCATTGGGAGTACACCACGTTTTTGCCACACTTGTGCATAACGAGCGAATTCATCTACTAATTGTTCCCACGCTTTCTCATCGTGATTAAGGTCATCTATTTGCTTTGCTGATAAACCTAATATCCCTGTGGCTAATGCACTACGCAAAACACGTTCTTTTTCAGGGGATAATACCGCCTGCAATAACCACAACAGATCCCTAGCTTCGGGGGTGGAAAATACGCTTTCCCTATTGGATTGAAAAACAGAAGCTATATTCAGTTGATTTAAAGCATCGCGAATTAATACGGCCTCTCGCCGGCTACGTACCAAGACGGTAATATCTGAAGCTGCAACAGGAGTACACTTACCTTTATTATCAAAATAAGTATCCCCTCGCAGCCCACCTAGTAAATACTGAGCTATTTGTGCCGCACATTGTGACGCTATTGCTTGCTCATATTCCGCGACAGAAACCCCCTCTGCACCCAATTGCCAAAAAGTGAGAGCGTTAACTTCATCACCATTATGGACCAATTTTTTCCCACTATTTTGTGGGGCAAAGTTAACTGGTTGAAAAGGTATTTGATCAAATATGAACGGAGACTCGCAATGACTAAAGATATGGTTAACGGCCTCAACCATACTTTGAGATGAACGGTAATTAGTCTCTAATGTGTAGTGAGCACTAACTTCTTTTTTGGCTTCAATATAAGTAAAAATATCTGCACCACGAAAGGCATAAATAGCCTGTTTAGGGTCACCGATAAAAAGTAAGGCGCTGTTTTCAACACCTTGGTAAATCCGTTGAAAAATACGGTATTGTTGTGCATCTGTATCTTGAAACTCATCAATCATTGCCACAGGAAAACGCTGGCTAATAGCATGAGCTAAAAATTTCCCACTCTCTTGGCTAAGAGCACTATCTAAACGAGTTAATAGGTCATCAAACCCCATTTCTCCCCGATTGTGTTTTTCTCGAGTAATAGTTTGCCTAACTTCAGAAATCGCGAGTGGAATAATAAGGTCTTTAAGTGTTAATGATTGAGAAAGTAGGTTGTCTATATGTTGAAAAACAATATGTTCTGGCCCAGAACCGCTTTTAGATTTTTCATGCAATGTAGTTTGTGAAAAACGAACGAGATCCTTTGGTAACTGATAATCCTCAGTAGGCTCTTGCGCCCACTGAGCTATTTTTGTCAACCAAGAAGGTAAGAAACGGGAACTATAACTTCGTTTATCAACATCAGAATCTGTAATCAGCTTTTCGAAATCAGCGGAATGTTCTAGCCAAGATGCTTTAACTGAATCAATTAATGAGATTAACCGCTGGTGTCGTTCCTCTAGTGTTTCTATTTGTTGAGGCTGATTAATAATAACTGGAATATCACCTTGCAAAAAAGGTTTTATCTCTGTTAACAATGACTCAGGGCTGTTCCACAATGACTGAATGACTTTCGTCATCGAATAATTTAACGGATAAAAATGACGACGCCAGAAATCTGCACAAGCTTGCTTTTGAATTGGAAATTCGTCTTGAACCATTGTTTGCTCAAATAACACACCTGATTCAAATGCATTATGAACCAACATTCTTTGGCAAAAACCATGAATAGTGTAGATAGCAGCTTCATCCATTTGCCTTTCTGCCGCCAATAGCCATTCTTGGGCAAATTCCCTTTGTAAACCCTCGGGAAGTTCGCTTAATAGTTCAAGATATTCTGGCTGTGATTCAAAACCAACGCCATTTCTTAAACACACTAAGCGCATTTCATGTATCCGCTGACGAATACGACCGCGTAGCTCATTCGTTGCTGCTTCAGTAAAGGTTACAACTAAAATTTCCTCAACACTCAAAGGCCTAGAGAAAGCATTCGCCCCCCCTAAACCTAATAAAAGACGCAGATAAAGTATACCTATTGTGTATGTTTTACCGGTTCCTGCCGATGCTTCAATTAAACGCTGCCCTTGCAACGGTAATGAAAAAACATTCAGTAATTGGGACCCTATCTGCGCGTTATTCACTCAGCATCTTCCTTTATTGGTAAACTCTTTTGTAATTCTGAAGCTGTTGGGTACAGCCGCCAATTTTTCAATTTAGCGTACCCTGCTTTTCCATCAACACCATGCCCTATAACCTGAGAGCTAAGTGCTAACCCTTTGTGTTTGATAACTGCATCTTCATAGTATTTGATTACCTGTTGTTTAGTCGCAGAACCAAGCGTAGCTATTACTTTTTCTCGAGTATCAAAGCTGAAAATATTACGTGAGAAATCGGAAGAATAGCGTCCAACCTCCTCATAGAACGTTTGTGGTGGTTGTTTCATTTCAGTAATCATCGATTGTTTATACTGATTAAACTCATCTGTTGGTAATTTTTTCAACCTTTCCAAGGCATTGGTATAAAATTCCTGATAACGAGTATTCAGGTAGTTCGGCGTTTTAGCATTACTTTGCAATAAAAAGCCAATTCCCCACTGATCGCCCAGGCCCGCTTTAAAAGCAAACACGGCATAACCAAGCTGTTCGTTTGTCCTCAGTTGGTCATAAAACCAAGGTTGGATCACCTTCGCGAGAATGCCACCAAAAACAGCGCCATCAATGCGATTATAACCATCTGGAATAAAGATCTCCGCTAATGCATTATCGGAGCTATTCCCTTGTTTATGAAAATCAGCTAAATAGCTTTTATCAATAACAATGATATCCCCACGCCACCAGTTTGTTCCTTCGCTTTTGAGTAGCTGTTGAGCATCTTTAATGGTCTCAATACTTTTTTCTTCCGTGATATTACCGAAAACAAGTGCTTGTAATGCAGCACTCTTAACCAGCATCTCACGATAATCAGTAATTTCTTTAAGCGTAATTTTATCTAATTCAGCAAGACGCTGTTCTTGCTCAAAATATGGTACGCTATTGATGCGCTGCAGGGGCTGCATTGCCAGTTCATAAGCTTTAGCATTGTTAGCAACCGCAATTTGCTCTTTGTACCAAGATTTTGCTTGAGCTAATTCCTGCTCAGTCGGTTCAAAGCTAAGATACAGCTTAGTCATCGACAAAAAGAGCTCAGGTAAGTGTTGCGTATAGCCACTCGCATTTAACTGCAATCCAACGCCCTGAGAAACAGAGACAGACATACCTGCAACAGACGCCTGATATTGCAGTTCATCCATTTTTAATGATGAAATATATTGCAACAAGGCCCCTGTAACTTGTTCTTTAGCATCCTTGTCACCTTGGTTTGAGCGTAATGATAAGGTAATGCTCGCTTTGGGTTCATCTGCAAAATATTGACTTGGCATATATAAAACACGCGTATTCCCATCCTGATAAATAAACTCAGGGTGTTTATAGACTTTATCTGTTTTTATTAGCGTCAATTTATCCGCAATATATGGGTTTAAAACCGGTAATTTAAAACCCATTTTAGATTCTAAATTAGACCAATGATTAAATTGTTTTTGTGTGATTTTATCAACTTGATAAGGCGCATCAACAAAGTAAGCCTTTTTGTTACTAGGCTCATCCGGGCCAATAAACCAAACTCGTGCATTTTGTGCAGTTAACTCCGATAAGCGTTGTTTAATCGCTTCTGGATCATATTTGTCTGCAATATAGTCTGAATCAAGAACATGTTTAACTGGAACATCAATCATCTGGTCAGAGAGCCATTCAATATAATTCATATCCCTTACAATCGACCCATACTTAAATGACAAATTGAGCACGTTTGCTATTTCGTCAAAGTAATTTTTATTGACCCCCTCTTTCTTGATCAGATCAAGATAGGCAAAAATAGCGGCAATAATTTCGTCTCTGTTCTCTAAGCCTTTATCAGTCAATGTGACATATATGGAAAAAGAACCATAATTTCTATCTGCATTTGGTGAGGCTGATGCACTAATACCCTCAGCAAAGCCTTGTGATATCAACCAGTCCGCTAATGTCCCAGGGCTTCTATTCCCGATCAAGTAACTAATATAGCTATCACTTTTGCTACGAAAGTCTGCCATATTATTTTTGATGCTAAATTCAATTTGTAGCGCTTTTTGTGGTTGTGCGGGGACATAATGAATAATGATGCCCTTTTCTTTATCTGTTACTGCTGGAATATCAAGAACCGGTACGCTCGCATTAAAATTAGGGATACGACCAAATGTGTCTTGGGCAATTTTAGCTAATGATTCAATAGATTGATCACCGTAAAGAACACCATTCATTAAATTTGCAGAATAATAGTGCTTATAAAAGCCCACTAATTCGTCTTGTAATTTACTATTCGCTTTATCTTTTAATGTATCAAGATTCCCCCCAGAAAAGCGTGAATTTGGGTGTTGGGGATTTAATGTTTCCGAGCGCACTTGCCATAGACGCATGCCATCACGAGAACGCGCCATTGTAAGCTCTGCATTGACCGCATTACGTTCTCTATCGGCATTTATAGGGTCTAAAAGTGGTTCTGCTAAAGCATCAGCTAGTCTATCTGTCGCTTCCTGCAATGCCCCATTTTCAACTTCAAAATAATACGCAGTACGGTGAGGTGCGGTACTCGCATTGTGGCTGCCACCATGCTTTTGTAAAAATTCCGAGAAACTACTTGGCTCTGGGTATTTTTTAGACCCCATTAAGACCATGTGCTCTAAATAATGAGCTAGCCCTAACTGGCTATCTGGGTTTTCAATACTACCAACAGGTATCGATACAGCAGCTAGCGATTTCGTTGCTTTGGCATCTGAAACCAACAAGACAGTCATGTCATTGCTTAGTTTTATTGCTTTATATTCCCTAGGATCACTTTCACTCTTATTAATCGTTTCTGGTAGTAATTCCCAGAGTGGTTGCGCTGCTAATGCACTACCACACACCAAGATGGTGAATAATAAGAACAAATGAGCGATTTTTTTGGATAAATGTTGCATCCTATGGTGCTCTCCCGTTATTTCAAGTATTTTGTCATCGGCAATAAGAACCGCTGAGTGTTTAATAAAAGCGATTGGATCATAGCGCTATCAATATTTCTGCATGCTCGCAACACATAATCATCTTCCATCTCACCTTTTTTCATTTGGCTTCCTTGCAAACTTTGAAGCAAAGCCGACAGTGCTTTTTGTTGTGTTTCTTCATTTGAAAAATCATACTGCTTTGTCTTTTTATCAAAACAAGCCGTTATCCAATTCCAACCACTTTGATTTAGAAGGATGAGGGGCGAATCAAAACCCTCACAGTACCCTGTTATTAAGTCTTGTAGATACCCCAAAGCATCTTCTTTGCTAATAGATGAAAATTGCCAAATACTATTATCCCTACCTAGTGATAGGCTGTCCCCTTCACCAATTTGCGAGTTAAATAATAAATGCTCAATCCATAACTGGACGCCATCATTAGCGGTTAAGTAAGCTGGTCGATAGCGTAATAAACCTGCCTCGTGAACATTTTTAAGTACCCCAGTAATTTTTACCCTATTTATTTCAAAATCAATAGGGTAGTCAAAAAGTTGCCTGTCATATTCTTTAACCTTTTCAGCTAATGGTAAAATCTCAGTTAACTGCTGCTCCCAAAAAAGCTGGCCAAATTGCTTAGCCGGTAACTGACCTGAAGCTTTCAAAGCGAAATAAAATGGATCTGGGCTTTCATCTTTGACAAGCAAATCTAAAATTTGATCATTAATTTTATAACGTTGTAACCGACCAAGGGTAAATGGCTCTTCTTCTGGCAACTCTGTTTCTTCAATTGAAAAATGCACTTTTAACCGTTGTTGGAAAAACGCCCGAATTGGGTGACGATAAAATCGTAATAATTGTTCGAGAGAAATATCCGTAATAGGTTCTCGAGTTTCAAGTACAGAGCAAAATGGTTCATCAACTCTATTGGCTGTTTTTGCTGCGAGTAACCACTCACTAGCAAAGCTTTGGTAAGGTGTTTTAGGGAGGAAATTTTCTTTTGCGAATGGTACTCTATTATGTTGAATAACTAACCTTTGATTTAAACGCTTAGCACTTTCATCGATGGTAAGCGACTCATCGCCTACCAAACAAAAACTTTGGCAAATATAATCAAGCAATTCCGTCACTAATACTGATGGATTACAAGGTTGATTATCACGAATAGATAGCCCTATATAACTAATATAGAGTTGTTTAGCTGCTGAGTTCAATGCCTCTAAAAATAGATAACGGTCATCGTCCCTCCGTTTTCTATCCCCTCGGACTGATTTTTCAGCCATTAAATCAAAGCCTAGCGGTGGAATATTTCTAGGATAAGCACCATCATTCATGCCTAATAAGCAAACAACTTTAAATGGGACTGAGCGCATTGGCATCAAAGTACAAAAGTTAACCGAACCTGCTAAAAAACGCTGGCTTATCTTCTCGTCATCAAAACGCACTGAGAGTTCATCACGGATTAAACGAAGTGGAATGAGCTTGTCGTATCCTGATGTTATCGCATTATCAATAATTTGATGCCATTGTTCTGTTAATAACGTTAATACCAACTCAGTTTCGCTATCAACCATAAAACAGCTATCCAGTAATGGCTGACAAAGCTCCTTCCATTCACTCAGTGAACGTTCTTGCTCTAATAAGGTTCGCCATTCCCTTAATGTATTTATTAATAATGCGAGTTTGCCAGCAAGTTGCGCGGCTAACCCACTACATTCATCATATGGTAAAATACCATTCCAAGGACCATTTCGGCTATCCATTGCATAACCAAGCAACATCCTGCTTAAGCCAAATTCCCAAGTATTCTGGCCAATAACAGGGAGAGCAAAAGAGCGTACATTATCATCATCAAGCCCCCAGCGGATCCCCGATTCATTAACCCATCGACGCAATAAACTTAACTCGCTTTCATCGATCCCAAATCGGCGGGAAAAAGAGGAGACTTCAAGCAAAGAAAGCACCTGTTCCGTCGAAAAACGGCTTTGAGGTAAATCGAGTAGCGTAATAAATGCTTGTAAGATTGGGTGAGCTTGTAGTGCTTTTCTATCTGAAATTGAAAATGGAATATAGCGAGAAGATGCCGTATTACCAAAAACAGCCTGAATATAAGGTGCGTAGCTATCGATATCCGCAACCATCACAATAATATCACGCGGAGTTAATGTCGGGTCTTGCTCAAAAAGTGCTAATAACCGGTCTTGTAATACTTCAACTTCCCGCTGCGCACTATGGCACGAATGAAATGTTATAGATTCATCCAGCTCACTTATTGGACGTTTGCCTGAACTCGTTTCATAACTTTCTAATGTCGTTCCTAGCTGTGCATGATTTTCCAGATCTAAGATATCTTGCTGTATATTTTCTAATAAATTTGCACGCTTTGTATCTACATACGCAGAAATTTCATTGGCGTTATCAAGTTGGGCAATAAAATATAAATTGTCTCTACCAAGTTTCCCCCACGATGCTAACAATGGGTTAGCAATATTTTGCTCACCATTTTCATTAAATAAGGTCGGGCTATGTTCTTCGGCCTTAAACCGAGAAATTTCATGTTTATCAAGATAATGACGTAGCTTACGCTGTTGTAACTTAGCTAAAAATGATGCACTTTGAATATCCCCCCAATAATAGCGGCAGGGGTTATTAAACATTAAATGAACGTCCGTATGTTCTGCAATAGCATTAAGAGCCTGCAAATACGTAGGTGGAAGTGATGAAATGCCACAAATAAAAATACGTTTTGGTAGCATTTTTCCTAAATCAGGCACTTCTAACAGCTTATTAATGAAGCTTTGGTATAAATTTGCCCTGTGCCAAGGCGGTTGTTTTAATTCGTTTGAATAATCAACAAGGCATTGCCACAAGCGCTTTTGCCATAATTGATTCGAGCTTAACCCTTCAATCTCTTCATTTTGCTGCCATTTTTCAATCCATTGAGGACGATAAACTAAATACTGGTCAAATAAATCAGCAATTCTCCCTGCAAGCTGATGCAGCTTGCGTTTGTCTGTATCTTGCTGAAGATAATGCCTTAAAGGTTCAAACTCTTCTTCATCAATCACGGTTGGCAATATTGTCATCAATTTCCATGTCATTGCTTGTTTCGTATATGCACTTTCTTTAGGAATATCAGGGAGTACCCGCCTAAACATGTCCCAAATAAATGTTGCTGGCAATGGATAATTAATATTTGCAGCAATGCCAAATTGCTTTGCTAACTCGATTTGTAGCCACTGAGACATACCAGGGCTTTGCACCAAAATAATTTCTTGCTCAAAAGGGTGAGGAAGTGGTTCATTTTTCATTAAATGAGCAATTAACTCTTTTAATAAATCTAATTGATTAGAATGATAAACCTGAAACATGATGCTCTCCTATTGAGCAGTACCAGCGGCTTAACGAAAATCGCTGCCTTGAAATTAGTAGTGAAGCCATCGACTCTGTACAATATTTAACAGGGTGCGTAAGAGTTTGCTCTATTTTCCATTCAGGGTAACGTAAAACCGCCCCAATGGAAGAGATTTCCTCAGAATAGGTTTCATCACCGACTGCCCCCTGCTTTTCTAATCGACTATGCAAGACCCTTACCGCCGTTGAATCTTTATACAATTGATTAAAATTCAATACGATATATTGCGTATAGTTTAGCAAAGCTATTAATAAGATAGCAAAAACTGCGGTTGCAATGATTGATTGTATTAATGCAAAGCCTTGCTGTTCTATTTTCACTGGCAAAACCCTTTTTTTGTCACAGGGCAATAGTCTAACCAGCCCTTCGAACGCGGTATAACTTGCTGCTTATTAACATCCAATATAACCCAACGATAAACTTTTATTTCTAAACCAAACTGATAATCACTTTGCCCCGATAAAATAAAATTTGAACCTTTGTAATGTTTTAGGCAACTTTTCCATTTCCGGTTTGTATTTTGCTGGCAAAACCAAGTTTTATAGTTACGTGAATGGATATCCCACAATAGTGTAGCCCCCCAAGCAAGTGCCGATTCTGCTCGATTAAACCCGCTAAAATACCGAACTTCTTTGCGCCATTCTTCGAAAGCTCGCTCTTGGTAAAAATGCAGTGATTTAATGAGTATCAACCCCATGGTCATTAGCACAACCACCATCACTAAAGCGACACTCCCATTTTGCTGCTTTATTAGCCCCATTATAGATTCCTAAGAAATACAGCAAACTGGTAATTAAATACTTGATTAGGTAACAACCGAGTTTCTACTGCTAAAAACACTTCTAATATTCGCTTGTTTTTCAACAAATTGAACGATAGCCGTTTGACCTTAACAACATTAGGGTCGAACAATGATTGCCAACGAGTTCCATCACAGTTTCTAACGTTTCGGTTAGATTCTAATTTCTCACCATTAAAACGATAGCTAAAATAATCAGTCTCTGTCTTTTTTGATTTAATATTTTCCCACTGCCCAGACAGGTCTTGGTCATAAGCAAAAATTATGCACGAGTTATTAATTTTACTCAGGAACTTAGCACTAATTTTTATTGGCTCACCAGTACAATGAGCACTGCTACAGTAACCAATACGCCTGAAGTCTTTTTCCATATTCAGCAAGACCTGCCTAACTTCTCTATCAAGTTGATATTGGAAATAAGCGCGATAGGTTTGCTTAAAAATGGCGGGGATACTATTCATAGCAGCAACACATACAAAGCTACTTATTACTATTGCTATTAACATTTCAATTAATGTAAAACCACCTTGGTTTTTATCTGGTGTTTTATTTCCATCAATGCTAGCCCTGTTTAACATTTGGGTAACCCAACAATATTTTTCTTACTGCAAGCCCTAATCCGCCCTAAGGCCGAAATATAAATAGAAATATCAGTATCTTTATTTCTTAATTCGAAGCTAAACGCGCGGCTTGTACCTTGCTTGCCATATAAATCGACTGAGTGACGACTAGCCCTAATAAGTTCAATTCCTTGATACTTATCCGCTGTTATTTTCCCTATTTCTTGGCGGGTATTCGCATCCTTTACAGATATCCCCCAGCCCTCCTTACCAATCTTGATTGATAACAACTGATGCCTATTTAAGTAAACACCTTCCATCATATGACTATAAATAAACTCAGATAGTTGCCTTGCAGCATCAATTAACCGTTGCTTTTCTAGATGCTGTTTCCACTGATGCATACCAGATAAAGTTGTTAAAGAACAAATAAATAACACTGAGAGGATTTCAATTAAAGTGAACCCATGTTGGGTATGACTTTGCTTCTGTTTCATCGCCTTTTCTTCCATGTTTTATACACAAAGTGGATATTGGCGAAAAAAAACTATATAGCGAGTTAGGTTGATCCATCTTGCGTAGAGCTTCGCAACCTCATATGGAATTCACACAATGTTTAGCCATGTTTGCGAAGCTTTTCGCAAAAAAGTAGTCATGTAGAAATAAACACAAGAAAAAATTTTGATAGCCAGACAAGATTGGATTCAACGAAAGGATAGAAACAACCAAAGGAGGGAAATGTGGTATGCACGAATAAAAACACTAAGGTGACTTTTACTTTCAGGCCACCTTAGCTATCAAACAATTTATTTATTACACAGTGAAAGGGTATTTAATTGCTTCATGGCATTGGTACCCTTCCAAAGTAAAATCATTTGTGGTTACCCAAGTTTCAATATCATCCAATGACTTAATTTGAGGGTTAATAACCAATGAAGGAGACGCAAAAGGTTCACGTTTTAGCTGAACATCTCGCATTAAAGGCAACTGATTTTCGTAAATATGTGCGTTTACAATTTTATGGTAAGCCTTACCTGCTTTATGACCAGTAATACGAGCCATTAATGCAAGTAAAACAAAGCATTGAACTTGATTAAAATTAAGACCAAGCGGAACATCACAACTACGTTGATAGGATGTCAAATAAAGGGTGTCACCTAACAGTGAAAACGTATGAGTGTGCATACAAGGACGCAGGCAACCCATTTCAAATTCGCCGGGGTTATAAAAAGTGATGATTTCCGCGCGGTCATCAATGCCATTTTTTAAATTATTAACGACTTTTTTCAGTTGGTCTAAATACGTACCATCGGGACGTTGCCATGAGCGACCTTGAACACCATATACTCGCCCCATGTCATCTTCCCCTTTACGATGGGGGTTATTTAACCATGCTTGGTTTTCATTGGCATTAGCATTCCAAGTATTGCAACCAATTTCGCGGAATTGAGCTGCATTATCATAACCGCGTAGATACCCAAGGAGCTCAGCAATTGCAGCCTTATAAAAGCTTTTACGAGTCGTAATCAAAGGAAACTGGTTATTGCCAACATCGTATTCAAGGTCAGCATTGATAACCGTTAAGCAGCGAACACCTGTCCGCTCGTTTTCAACCCACTGTCCTTTATCAATAATACGTTGGCATAACTCAAGATACGGCTTCATAGTCACTCTCTTATTCAAAATAACTTAAGTGGCTAGCTAGCACCCTACCCTTTTCCTTTAATAAAAGAGTCGTTTTAAGGTGTACAGCTAGCCCTTACAATCGGGTTAATTAACTATTTTTAGGCTCTTTTAATGGCTTGTGTGCTGGGATGTTTTTACCATATTTATAAGCCCATACAATCATCAAAATACCAACAATAATCATTGGGACTGATAGAATTTGCCCCATACTGATCCCACTAAATAACCCTAATTGGGCATCTGGTTGCCTAAAGAACTCAACTATGATCCTAAATGCACCATAACCAATTAAAAATAGCCCGGAAACACTCCCCATTGGGCGAGGTTTACGAACAAATAAATTAAGAATAAGGAATAGGACAATACCTTCTAAGAACATCTCATAGAGCTGAGACGGGTGCCTTGGTAGCACACCATACTGTTCAAGAATAGGTAATAATGACGGGTCTTGGGCTGCAAGTTGAATATCTTCACTGCGCGAATGAGGGAATAAAAATGCCCATGGCGTATCCAGTGTCACTCGTCCCCATAGCTCCCCATTAATAAAGTTACCTATACGGCCCATACCTAAACCAAATGGGATCAATGGAGCAACAAAGTCTGAAACTTGTAAAAAACGGCGGCGTGTACGGTGGGCAAACCACATCATGGCGCATATTACACCAATTAAACCGCCATGGAATGACATCCCGCCATCCCAAACTTTAAACAGATAAAGGGGATCATCAAGAAAAACAGGAAGATTATAAAAGAAAACGTAACCAAGTCGGCCACCGACGAATACACCTACGAACCCAACATAGAGTAAATTTTCAACCTCATTTTTTGTCCATCCACTATTAGGCTTTGCGGCACGTCGCCCAGCCAACCATAGTGCAAAAACAAAACCCACAAGGTACATAAAACCATACCAGTGCAGCGATACTGGCCCAATTGAGAACATAACAGGATCAATTTCCGGAAATGCTAAGTAGCTGTTACTCATCGTTCCCCACTTTTAATAATTAAGCCAATCAGTCATCGGCTATAAAATATTCAATAGACTTCAATTTATTCGAAGCACACGAAAGCATACAATAAAAAGTATAGTAATTTATACTCAAAATTATTTGCTCCCACCTAATTTAAACACTTAATTAAAATAGCGCTCCCTTGGCTTCATAAGCGCCAATAGCAGAGAGACACTCATCATTGACGTTAGTCCAGACATGATGACTGAATTAAATTCCACCACGTACAAAGCCACCTAAACGATGTTTCTCCATAAACTCACTTGCCTCCTGTCTGATGCTATCACAGGTTTCTGCGGCCAATAGTTTTGGCACTAGCTCAGACATCAAGGCTGGGTCTAGCTGACGGATTAAGTATTTCATACGAGGAACGCTACGCCCGCTCATACTTAAAGAACGATACCCCAACGCAATCAATATCATGGCACTAAGTGGCTGCCCCGCCATTTCACCGCAAACACTTACAGGCAGCTGAATACGTTGACATTCTTCACTCACTTTCGCTAAAAAACGCACAACCGCGGGATGAAGATTATCATATAGTGCCGCCACATGTGTGTTGTTGCGGTCAACAGCAAGTAAATATTGTGTAAAGTCATTGGTACCAATCGAAATAAAATCAACCCGCTTTTTTATTTCTGGTAGTAAAAATAATAGGGAGGGAACTTCCAGCATTACCCCTATTTGCGGCATATTGATAGGTGTTCCTAGCAACAGGCTCACTTCTTCTTTTGCTCTTTTGATCAAGACAATAGCTTCATCAATTTCATTTATACTGGTTACCATCGGCAATAAAATACGCAAATTGCCTGAAAGCGCGTTAGCTCGCAGCATCGCCCTTAATTGGATCAAAAATATTTCTGGCTGGTCTAGCATGATCCGGATCCCTCGCCAACCTAAGCTCGGGTTCTCTTCACTAATTGGCATATAAGGTAACTGTTTATCTGCACCAATATCCAAAGTTCTTAATACCACAGGCTTTGAGGGAAACAGTTGTAGTACTTCCTTATACAGCTGTTTTTGTTCATCTTCTGAAGGAAACCCATTATGTAGCATAAAAGGAAGTTCAGTACGATATAAGCCAATACCATCAACACCAGTATTAATTTGTTGCTCATAACGGGGGCTTAAACCTGCATTGAGATAAATACAGACCTGTTCACCATCTTTCAGTGTTGCATCTTGCTCAAGGGTGCCTTCCGCCAATCGGCTAATAACATTTTCTTCCTCAATGATTTGCTGATATTCCTGAATAATCAGGTTTTCCGGCTCAATGAAGACTTCACCACGATAACCATCTAAAATTAAATGGCGATTGTGCAATAACGAAGGCTCAATATCTGCCCCCATAATCGCAGGTATCCCCATTGCGCGGATCAAAATAGCAGAGTGTGAGTGTGTTGCCCCATCACGCACTATTACACCCATTAGTTGCTCAATCGGTAATTCAGCAAGTACGCTAGCACTGAGTTCATCCGCAACTAAAATAAAACGTTCTGGCCACTGTTCGTTCAGTGTTAATGAGTCATCAAGGTGGAATAATAAACGCTGGCCTAACGCTTTCAGGTCTGCGCCTCGCTCTCTTAAGTACAGATCACGTAAGCGAGAAAATTGCTCGACATAATTTTCAATGACTGTTTTTACGGCCCATTCTGCGGTTGCTTTATCTTCAATAGCTGCAAAGAGATGTTTTTTAAGTTGAGGATCACTTAACAAGTGATTATAAAGATCAAATATTGCAGCGCTTTCTTTTGCAGAGCTAGCCATAAAACGTTTACTAATACGACGGCATTCCGCAGTTGCACTTTCTAAGGCAGTAATAAGGCGCTGTTTTTCCCCTTCAATATCAATAGCACTAGCTTGACTGATACTTTCAAAAGATGGCTGAGAGTTATCTTGCCAACCATAAGCCATTGAAATCCCCTGTGAGACGGGTATGGCTTTAATTCTATTTTGTCGATATTGCCCAAAAACACCTTTTGTTTGAGCTTGCGATAGGATCACCGCGAGTTGCATCGACAACGTCACCATGAAAGATTCTTCAGTTTCGTTAAATAGCCTTTTCTCTCTCTGTTGCACGACAAGAACGCCTAATAGCTGACGCCGATAGACCACAGGTACACCTAAAAAAGCTTTGAGCTGTTCTTCTTTGAGTTGAGGAAGGAATTTATATTGGGGGTGCTCGCGGATATCAGCCAAATTGAGCATTTCAGATTGACGCCCGACAGCGCCAACCACGCCTTCATCAAAACCAAGGCGTATAGCAATCCCGCTAGGTTTTTTTAACCCGCGGGTTGCCATTAAGTAATAACATTGGCGAGGGTGATCAGCTAAGTAAATTGAACAAACATCCGTCCGCATCGCTTTGCAAGTTTCATTCACCAATATTTCTAGTGCATCTGCCAAACTAGTTGCCATAGCAACTTTTTCGACAATGTCACGTAAACGCATCAACATCGGCTACTTTGCCCCACGCCTACGATTATTAAAAACAGGCCGTTGCGGTAATTTTTGTTCCTGTAGAGGCATAACAACTGGCGCAAACTCTTTCATCACACGGCGATAAACTTCCCGCTTGAAAGAAACTACCTGCCTGACAGGATACCAATAACTGACCCATCGCCAGCCATCAAATTCTGGCGATTTACTGCGCTGCACGTTTATATCTGCATCATTGCATTGAAGTTGAAGTAAAAACCAACGCTGTTTCTGCCCGATACAAACAGGTTTTGTATCCCAACGCACCAAACGCTTGGGTAATTTGTAACGTAACCAATTACGGGTAGATGCCAATAACCTGACATCTTTACGCTGTAGCCCGACTTCTTCGTATAACTCACGATACATCGCCTGTTCTGGCGATTCCCCTGGATTGATGCCTCCTTGAGGAAACTGCCAGGAATGCTGACCATAGCGGCGGGCCCATAGAACTTGCCCTTGCCGATTACAAATTACAATTCCTACATTCGGGCGGTAGCCATCATCATCAATCACAGACTACCTCAATAACCAAATTTGAAAGATGCCTAATTGTTTCACACATACCCAAACTGGTAAACCTATATCAATACAGTTTGCAGATATGTCTGAAGTCTCTACAATAGTGAACGTCTCAACGGGGTGCCAAATATGTTTAGGCTGAGAAATAACCCGTAGAACCTGATCCGGTTAATACCGGCGTAGGGATTTGAGCTACCGATATGCATCGGTTTCCCCTCAAATCCTGTGTCACTATTTTTTTAGCGCAGGAAAAAGCATGTTAAAAAACAAAATTATAGCATCAGTTTTTACGCTTAGTGCACTTAGTTTTAGCCAACTCGCTTGGGCCGAAAAACCCATACTCACTGTCTATACCTATGATTCCTTTGCTGCGCAGTGGGGGCCGGGCCCACAGATTAAGAAGAATTTTGAAGCACAGTGTGACTGTGATTTAAAAATAGTCGCATTGGGTGATGGTGTTGCTTTACTCAATCGCCTAAGAATGGAAGGCAAAAAAAGTAAAGCTGACGTCATTTTAGGCTTAGATAACAACTTGTTAGATTCTGCGGAAAAAACAGGTTTATTCGCACCCGCTGACATCAATACCAACGCCTTAAAACTGCCTATTGAATGGGATAGCTCAACCTTTATTCCTTATGATTATGGCTATTTCGCATTCATATACGACACAAATAAAATAAAACAACCACCAACCAGTATGGATGATCTGCTAACTAGCGATAATAATTGGAAAATTATTTACCAAGACCCACGCACCAGTACGCCAGGGCTTGGGTTAATGCTATGGATAGAAAAATTATATGGTGATAAATCTGCCGATGCATGGCAAAAAATGGCGGCTAAAACGTTAACGGTCACTAAAGGCTGGAGTGAAGCTTACGGTTTGTTTTTAAAAGGGGAAGGTGACTTTGTCCTAAGTTATACTTCATCTCCCGGTTATCAAATGCTAAATGATAAAAAAGACAATTATGCAGCGGCATTATTTAGCGAAGGCCACTATATGCAAGTTGAGGTGGCAGCAAGGCTTAAAAACAGCCCTCAACCTGAACTAGCTAAGCAATTCTTACAGTTTATTTTAACACCTGAATTCCAAGATACATTACCAACCACAAACTGGATGTATCCGGTTATTGATACCCCATTACCTGAAGTGTATAACCAATTACCACTCCCTAATAAGGCGCTGCAATTTAGTTCACAAGAAGTTGCCAAACAACGTCAGACATGGACTCGTTTATGGCAAGCCGCCGTCAGTCGTTAATGAATCGGTCCTTACTGCCGGGGGCACTCGCCTCCGGCTTATTAATCACTGTTGCACTTCTTAGTCTTGGTGCACTTTGGTTTTTCGCGCCTGAAGTATCGATTAATGAAATTATTAGCGATAGCTATTTATGGCATGTGATTGGCTTCACCTTCTGGCAGGCTTTTTTATCTGCCGTTCTTTCGGTGACCCCTGCTATTTTTTTGGCTAGAGCCCTTTATCGCCGCCGCTTTGTAGGAAGAACTTTATTCCTACGTTTGTGTGCGATGACTTTAGTATTACCAGTTTTAGTTGCAGTATTTGGTATTTTATCGGTCTATGGGCAAACTGGTTGGTTAGGAAAATTAGCCCAATTATTTGGTATCAACTACCAATTCTCCCCTTATGGCTTAAAAGGCATCCTGTTGGCTCACATATTCTTTAATATGCCCCTAGCTACTCGTATGCTATTACAATCATTAGAAAATATAGCTATTGAGCAGCGGCAAATTGCTGCACAACTTAGGTTTAATGAATGGCAGCAATTTACGATTTTAGAATGGCCTTATTTGCGTCGGCAAATTCTGCCTACTGCAGCCTTAATTTTTATGTTGTGCTTTGCCAGTTTTGCTACAGTTCTTGCCCTCGGCGGTGGCCCCGCTGCCACAACCATTGAACTCGCGATTTACCAAGCACTCAACTACGATTTTGACTTAGGAAGAGCTGCTATTTTAGCGCTTATCCAGCTTTTTTTCTGTGTCGGCCTGATGTTTATTTGCCAAAAAATTAATGGTTTATTTTCAGTTGGTTTTAGTCAACAAGCTCAATGGGTTGACCCAACAGATAATTGGTTTCGCCGTATTCGTGATGCATTGTTTATCATTGCGGCCATGTTATTGCTACTCCCCCCGCTTTTAGCCGTTATTTTAGATGGCTTAAATGGGCAACTTTGGTCTGTTTTACAACAATCAGCGCTTTGGCAAGCCACCAGCACTTCCTTATTCATCGCACTATGTGCCGGCTTTGTTTGCGTTATATTGACCTTAATGCTGCTATGGAGCAGCCGTGAATTGCGTTTACGTCAAGCCTTACGCCTTGGTCAAGCTATCGAACTGAGTGGGCTAATTATTCTGGCTATGCCAGGGATCGTATTAGCAACAGGCTTCTTCATTTTTTTCAATGAAACGATTGGGTTACCAGAAACACCCTACCCTTTAGTTATTATGACAAATGCCTTACTCGCTATTCCTTACGCATTAAAGGTTCTCGAAAACCCTATGCGGGATATGGCAGAACGTTATAATCCTTTATGCCAGTCATTGGGTATTTCAGGCATCAACCGCTTTAAAATCATTGAATTAAAAGCATTACGCAAACCTATTGCACAAGCTCTCGCATTCGCTTGTGTTATTTCCATCGGTGATTTCGGTGTTGTCGCCTTATTTGGTAATGAAAACTTCCTTACCCTGCCTTATTACCTGTATCAACAAATTGGTGCTTATCGAACAAATGATGGTGCAGTCACTGCGATGTTACTATTATTGCTCTGTTTTTGCTTATTTAGCTTGCTAGAACGCATTTCAGGAAAACATTATGATTAAACTGACCCAACTGAACTACCAATACGATAACCTAACTATGCTATTTGATTTTTCAGTAAAATCAGGGGAATGCGTCGCTATTATGGGGCCCAGTGGTGCAGGGAAAAGTACGTTATTAAGTTTAATCAGTGGGTTTCAATTTGCAAAAACTGGGGCTATTGAATTAAATGGCGAAAACCATACCTTTACCCCCCCTGCAAAACGCCCTGTTTCCATGTTATTTCAAGAAAATAATTTATTTGCACATTTAACCGTTAGGCAAAATATTGGTTTGGGGCTACACCCTAGCTTGCGGCTTACTCAAGCACAAATGCAACAAGTAGAGCTGATGGCGGATCATGTTAGCCTGCGCGATTGTTTAGATAGATTACCAGCACAGCTTTCCGGAGGGCAGCGTCAGCGTGCTGCCCTTGCCCGTTGCCTTATCCGCAATCAACCAATCTTACTGCTTGATGAGCCCTTTTCTGCTTTAGACCCTGCCCTACGCAGTGAAATGCTCTTGTTGCTTAAATCAGTTTGTGAAGAAAAATCAATCACCTTATTAATGGTTTCACATAATATTGATGATGCGCTACAAATAGCACCACGCTCATTGGTCATTGCTGATGGTGTGATTGCCTACGATGGTACGACTCAACAGTTATTGCAGGGTAAAAGTCCTGCCTCAACCTTACTTAACATCTCGACACGAACTCACAATTAATACTGTATAAATTCACACTATTCGCGTATATTTATAGGATATTTTGTCACGCGAGTAGCTAAATGTCTCAACTTATGACCTCCGCAGAAAAAGGCTTTATTCTTAGCCGCCACTGGCGAGACACCCGTCAAGGTGTCGAGGTCACTTATTGGTTGCTTACCGACACACGCCCTCAAAAAATTACTATTCCTTATCAAAAAGCGATTGGTTTTTTACCCGAATCTAAACTTTCTATTGTAAAGCCTTTGCTAGATAGCCAACCTAATGTCACCTATCGGCGGGTTGAATTGGCCGATTTTCAACGGGAAAAAGTGTATGCCATTTATTGTCATCAATACCGCCAATTACAAAATCTCAGCAAAAATTGCAGTAAATTAGGAGTCGAATTATTAGAAACAGACATTCGCCCTTGTGAACGCTACTTAATGGAGCGCTTTATTACTGCGCCAGTCTGGTTTTCTCAGACTCAACAAGGTGAGTATCAACTTAAACCCTGTGAAGGTTATCGTCCCGCTATCAAAGCAGTATCTCTTGATATAGAAACGAGCCAACATGGTGAGCTATATTCAATCGGCTTATCAGGGTGCAATGACAACGTCGTGTTTATGTTAGGCCCAGTTCAAGGGCCAGCGCGAGGGGGGGATCACCGCCTAGTCTATGTGAATAGCCGGCCTCAATTAATTGAGAAACTTAATGAATGGCTGAAACAATACGACCCTGATGCCATCATCGGTTGGAACTTAATCCAATTCGACCTACAAGTTTTACAAAAACATGCTGAGCGTTATGGCATTCCACTATTACTTGGCCGGCAAGGTAAAAAACTCGAATGGCGGGAACATGGTTTTAAACAAGGGGTATTTTTCGCTTCCGCTGAAGGCCGGTTAATTATTGATGGCATTGATGCCTTAAAAGCAGCCACTTGGAGCTTTTCGTCATTTAGCTTAGAATTTGTTGCCCAAGAATTGCTTGGTGAAGGTAAAGCGATTGATACTCCATACGACAGAATGGATGAAATTAACCGCCGCTTCGCCCATGATAAACCCGCTTTGGCTCACTACAATATTCAAGACTGCATTTTAGTGCATCGCATCTTTGCAAAAACAGATTTAATGGCATTCTTGCAAGAACGCTCAACTGTAACAGGCCTTGCCGTGGATAAAATGGGCGGTTCAGTGGCTGCATTCTCTCACCTGTATATTCCACGTTTACACCGCCTTGGTTTTGTTGCTCCAAATTTGATGGAACAAAAATCCCAGCTAAACCCTGGGGGCTTTGTCATGGATTCTCAACCTGGGTTATATGACTCCGTATTAGTTTTGGATTTTAAAAGCCTATACCCTTCAATTATTAGGACTTTTTTAATTGACCCCGCAGGGATGATCGAAGGGTTAGCACACCCAGACCCACAACATTCGGTTCCGGGTTTCCGCCAAGCATGGTTTTCCCGTAAAACACATTGTTTGCCTGATATTGTTAGCCATATTTGGCAAGAACGCGATAAAGCCAAACAAGAACATAACGCTCCGTTATCTCAAGCGCTTAAAATTATTATGAATGCCTTTGCTGGGGTATTGGGCGCAGAAGGTTGCCGTTTCTTCGACCCAAGGCTAACAGCGTCGATTACCATGCGTGGGCATGAAATTATGCGTACCACAAAACGCCTGATTGAGTCCCAAGGTTATCAAGTTATTTATGGTGATACCGACTCCACATTTGTCTGGCTACGTGAGGCTCACAATGAAGAACAAGCGCAAAAAATAGGGTTTGCCTTACGTGATTACGTGAATAACTGGTGGAAAAACCATTTAAGGGATGAGTTGCAATTAAATGGTGTTTTAGAACTGGAATATGAAACCCACTATCGCCGATTCTTAATGCCAACTGTACGTGGTGCGGAAATGGGCAGTAAAAAACGCTATGCGGGGTTGAGTAAAGACACTATGGTATTTAGGGGGCTGGAAACTATCCGCTCTGACTGGACGCCATTAGCCCAGATATTCCAAAAAGAGCTGTACACCCTCATTTTCCATCGTCAGCCATACCATGAGTATATTCGCGAATATATAAAAAACATTCGAACAGGGAAGTATGACGAGCGGTTAATTTACCGTAAACGCCTACGGCGCAAACTAACCGATTACCAAAAAAATGTGCCCCCCCATGTTCGAGCAGCCCGCGCTGCGGATGACTATAATTTAAAATTGCAACGCCCTTTACAGTACCAAAATGGTGGCTGGATCAGCTATATCATTACCCAAGCAGGGCCAGAACCCCTCGAAAAAATCACTGCAAAGCCAGATTACGAACACTATATTTTGAAACAAATTAAGCCAATAGCTGATGCCATTCTCCCCTTCTTACAAGATGACTTTGATGCCTTACTCACTGGGCAAATTACACTTTTGTTTTAAAATTTAATATCGCTTTGGTGTTTTTTTAACAGGTGACGATAAGCTCTGGTTGAATTAATATATCGCCCCTTTGATGTATCGCACATCTGACTGCACAAATAATGCGCGATAATCAACGATACTCGTTATAATTCAAATGGTATGCCTTGTGATAAACCCACAACAGCCTTTCCACTTAACGATATGGGTCTATTCACTCACATTGCTGCAATTTGAATTATTAAATGTGTATAATTAATCATCAGGTACTGACTTTTTTTAAAAATAACTCGAACTCTTCCTTGTGTGACTCATAACGGGTTATACCAATAATGAGCGAAGATACCGATAAAAATTGTCTTAAAAAATCTAAAAATAAACTCTCAATTTTATGGAATTAAATTAAATCTATGCCATTTACTCTTGGTCAACGCTGGATCAGCGATACAGAAAGCGAACTTGGATTAGGTGCCGTTGTGGCGATTGATGCCCGTATGGTCACGTTACTTTTCCCTGCAAGTGGAGAAAACCGCCTCTACTCACGCAGCGATGCCCCTATTACCCGAGTAATGTTTAATGAAGGTGATACCATAACTAGCCATGAAGGCTGGCAGCTTCAAGTTGAAAGCATTGAAGAAGACAAGGGATTATTAACTTACATCGGCACTCGCTTAGATACACAAGAAAAAGATGTAAGTCTTAGGGAAGTGTTTCTTGACAGTAAGCTCACGTTTAATAAACCGCAAGACCGCTTATTCGCTGGCCAAATTGACCGTATGGATCGCTTTGCCTTGCGTTATCGTGCGCGTAAATTCCAAAGTGAGCAAGTTAAGCACCAAGCGACAGGGTTACGTGGCATTCGAGCCAGTTTGATCCCACACCAATTACATATCGCAAATGAAGTGGGTAAACGCCACCACCCTCGTGTGTTATTAGCCGATGAAGTTGGCTTAGGAAAAACCATCGAAGCAGGGATGATTATCCACCAGCAATTAATCGCTGGGCGTGCTGAGCGTGTATTAATTATTGTACCAGATAGCTTACAGCACCAATGGTTAGTCGAAATGCTACGCCGCTTTAACCTACGTTTTTCTTTATTTGATGATAGCCGTTATAGCGAAGCACAACACGATAGTGATAACCCATTTGAAACTGAACAACTGGTGCTTTGTTCACTCGATTTCGTGCGTCGCAGTAAGCAACGCTTTGACCAACTCGTTGAAGCTGGCTGGGATATGATGGTTGTTGATGAAGCACACCACTTACAGTGGAGTGAATCAGCCCCTAGTCGTGAATATCAGGTTATTGAAACATTAGCTGAAAATGTTCCTTCTATTCTGCTACTTACCGCCACACCTGAACAACTAGGCCAAGAAAGCCACTTTGCGCGTTTACGTTTGCTGGACCCTAGCCGTTTCCATGACTATCAAGAATTTATTGCAGAACAAGAAAATTATCGCCCTGTTGCCGATGCCGTTTCATTACTGCTCTCTGGTGAAAAACTGACAAACGACCAGCAAAACTTGCTCAATGAATTAATTAAAGAACAAGACATCGAACCGCTATTAAAAGCAGCAAATGTTGAGAGTGAAGATGGTACGGCTGCGCGCCAAGAGCTAATTAACATGTTAATGGACCGTCATGGGACTAGCCGGCTGCTATTTCGCAATACGCGTAACGGAGTAAAAGGCTTTCCTCGCCGCGAATTGCATTCTTTAAAAATGCCATTGCCAACCCAATACCAAACAGCGATTAAAGTTGCAGGTATTATGGGAGCAAAAAAAGACACCGAAACACGCGCCAAAGAAATGCTTTATCCAGAGCAAATCTACCAAGAATTTGAAGGTGAAAATGCAACTTGGTGGAACTTCGATCCACGCGTTGAATGGTTGATGGGCTTTTTAACCGCTAACCGCCATGAAAAAGTATTAGTAATCTGCGCGAAAGCTGCAACCGCACTTCAATTAGAACAAGTCTTACGCGAACGCGAAGGTATCCGTGCAGCCGTATTCCATGAAGGGTTATCACTATTAGAGCGCGACCGTGCGGCAGCTTACTTTGCTTCCGAAGAAGAAGGCGCACAAGTGTTACTCTGCTCTGAAATTGGTTCTGAAGGCCGCAATTTCCAATTTGCAAACCAATTAGTGATGTTTGATTTACCCTTCAACCCGGACCTATTAGAACAGCGTATCGGCCGCTTAGATAGGATTGGCCAAAACCGTGATATCACCATCAACGTCCCGTATTTAGAAAATACGGCACAATCCGTTCTACTGCGCTGGTATCACGAGGGTTTAGATGCCTTTGAGCATACCTGCCCAACGGGTCGAGCAATTTACGATAAGTACTATCAGCCATTATTACAATTTATGGCCGACCCAACGGTAACCGACGGTTTCGATGAGTTTATCAAAACCTGTCGTGAAGAACATGACAGCTTAAAATTACAATTGGAACAAGGGCGCGACCGTTTACTGGAAATGCATTCTAACGGCGGGGAGTCTGGTAACCAATTGGCTCAAGAAATTGGTGAAGGTGATAATGACACTGAATTAGTCAATTTCTCACTAAACTTATTTGATATCGTTGGAATTAACCAAGAAGATAAGAGTGATAACTTAATTATTCTGACGCCTTCTGACCATATGTTAGTCCCTGATTTCCCTGGCCTACCTCAAGATGGCTGTACCATTACTTTTGATAGGGAACAGGCACTTTCACGCGAAGATACGCAATTTATCAGTTGGGAGCACCCAATTATCCGTAACGGCTTGGATTTAGTGTTATCCAGCGATACAGGTAGCTGCGCGGTTTCTTTATTAAAAAATAAAGCTCTCCCCGTAGGTACTTTGCTGACAGAGTTAATTTACGTTGTGGAAGCTCAAGCGCCTAAGCACCTGCAAATTAGCCGTTTCTTACCCGCTACGCCTGTGCGTTTATTAATTGACCTAAAAGGCAATAACTTATCGTCTCAAGTTGAGTTTGAAAGTTTTAACCGTCAATTAAATGCGATTAACCGCCATATGGCGAGCAAATTGGTCAATGCGGTGCAAAATGAAGTGCATTCTGTACTGCGTTTATCTGAACCTATGGTGGAAACAGAAGCCAAAGCCTTGATAGAGAGCGCTAAAGAAGCCGCCGACAAAGCACTAACGTTGGAGTTTTCTCGTTTAGAAGCCCTTAAAGCGGTTAACCCTAATATTCGTGATGAAGAACTGGATATTATCGAGGAAGAGCGCCAACAACTGATCACTAATATTGACCAAGCAACATGGCGTTTAGATGCTATTCGCTTAGTTGTGGTGACGCATCAGTAAGATGTATACACGGCAGCCCATTCATATCGATTATTATTAACGGTTTGAATTATAGCTAACCTAATTTAAAATCATGACTGACTTCTCCCTCATCTGAGGGAGAATTTTTTAAGAGCTTTGGGAGCTACATATTTTATGATGGAACCCTATCATCCCGCCATTGAACCTTGGCTATTTGTGTTATACCAAGATGACCACATTATTGTGGTGAATAAGCCAAGCGGGCTACTCTCTGTGCCGGGAAAAGCGCCAGAGCACCATGACAGCATTATGAGTCGTATTCAGCGTGATTTTCCTACGGCAGAATCTGTCCACCGTCTGGATATGGCGACGAGTGGCGTAATGGTTGTTGCCCTGCATAAAGCCGCAGAACGGGAGCTTAAACGCCAATTTAGGGAACGGGAGCCGAAAAAAGTCTATATTGCTCGAGTATGGGGCCATTTAGAAAAAGAAGAAGGCTTAATTGATTTACCACTAATTTGTGATTGGCCAAACCGCCCTAAGCAAAAGGTGTGTTTTGAAACGGGGAAATCAGCTCAAACGCAATACCAAGTTTTGCAATATGAAGAGCAAGAAACTCGCGTTAAGCTTTCACCAATTACAGGCCGCTCCCATCAATTACGGGTACATATGTTGGCTTTAGGGCACCCTATCCTTGGTGATCGCTTCTATGCTCACGATGAGGCAAAATCCCTAGCACCACGCTTACAGTTACATGCTCAGGAGTTATATATCACTCATCCTGAATATGGCACACCAATGCATTTTACCTGCCAACCCGATTTTTAACGCTAAATTTATTTGATCGTTTGATTAATCCCCCCTCTGCCATACCCTAAATAGTTCATGTTACAGCTAGGTGGCAAGAGAGAAATCCCTAGAGCGTAGATAACTACGTGACTAGGGGTTCATGGATGAAGACAACAAAACGAGGTTTTTTAGTTTTTCTTCGTTAACTTAATTTCCCTTACATAGTTCGTGTTGCAGCTAGGCGGCAAGAGAGCAAATCCCTAGAGCGTAGATACTACGTGACGAGGGGTTCGTGGATGAAGACAACAAAGCGAGGTTTTTTGGCTTTTCT
>NZ_JBMWDT010000006.1:198710-217990 GCF_049545585.1 Providencia sp. NPDC089933 | reverse complement strand
TATTCGTTAACCTGATTTCCCTTACATAGTTCGTGTTGCAGCTAGGCGGCAAGAGAGCAAATCCCTAGAGCGTAGATAACTACGTAACTAGGGGTTCATGGATGAAGACAACAAAACGAGGTTTTTTGGTTTTTCTTCGTTAACTTAATTTCCCTTACATAGTTCGTGTTGCAGCTAGGCGGCAAGAGAGCAAATCCCTAGAGCGTGGATAACTACGTGACGAGGGGTTCGTGGATGAAGACAACAAAACGAGGTTTTTTAGTTTTTCTTCGTTAACCTGATTTCCCTTACATAGTTCGTGTTGCAGCTAGGCGGCAAGAGAGCAAATCCCTAGAGCGTAGATAACTACGTAACTAGGGGTTCGTGGATGAAGACAACAAAGCGAGGTTTTTTGGTTTTTCTTCGTTAACCTGATTTCCCTTAAATAGTTCGTGTTGCAGCTAGGCGGCAAGAGAGCAAATCCCTAGGAGCATACAAAAGTATGTGACTAGGGTGCGCGAGCGCAGCCAACAACGCTGCGGCGCGAAATATGACAGGGAAATTTATTTGAAGCCCAGCTCCTTCTTGACTAGATCATAAGCCGCTTGAATTGATTGGGCTTTTTGTTTAGCAATTTCCATCATTTCAGGGGGTAAACCTTTCGCCACCAGCTTATCTGGGTGATGTTCACTCATTAATTTACGGTAAGCACGTTTAATTTTTGTAGGGTCATCGCTAGGAGACACACCAAGCACTTTACAGGCATCTTCTAAGGTTGGGCCATTAGATTGTTGATAATAGCCCCCAGATTGCTGCTGAGAGTACCCTTGGCCAAATTGGCGACCACTTTGAATCATATCTAAGAACTGCTCAAATTGAGCTTTTGAAATCCCTAACTCTTCCGCGATAATAAACAACACTTTTCTTTCATTCGGATGCAACTGCCCATCCGCAAAAGCGGCTTGTAATTGAATTTCCAGAAACATCTGAATTAAGTCAAAACGACCATAGCAGGCCATACGTAATTGCTTTAATACATCACGTAATGGGAAGTCAGGAGATTTACCTTCTCTAAATGCCTGTTGGGCAGCTTTTCGGGTCTCTCCATGCAATTGCATTCTATCCATCAAATTTGATGCAAGCTGAATATCTGTCTCAGTTACACGGCCTTTCGACTTCGTTAAATGACCTAAAATTTGGAAGGTACTCGCAAAGAAAATGATTTGCCGATCACGTTTGTTCATCGCCCCAGCGAACTTACGTTGTATCGATGCTTTATCAAAACCGTGCCCAATAATTAGCCCTACTAGCGCCCCCCAAAAGCCCAATCCAGAGACGATTGCGAGTACAACGCCAATAATTTTACCCCAATAGTGCATATATCCCTCAATTCTTCAATGCTCAGAATGCAATTTTGCATTATCATACTATTCATTCTGCTCTATGCATAACTACCCGCGCGTAAAGTTTTTTACATTATACTGGCGCAAAGTGGTTGGCTAAGTTAGTCTTTGAGCGTTTGCTGGCTGTGCCAATTATGACGGAACCGCATATTTAATGATGAAAAAAAGCTATCCAACACTACTTGCCACCATGGTATGGGCGGCAATTTATAGTCAGCAAGCACATGCTGACCTTGCACAGCAGTGTATGCTGGGTGTCCCTGTATATACAAAACCTATTGTAAAGGGTGACCCCAACAACCTGCCTATTCACATAACTGCTGAAGATGTCCGTGGCGAATACCCTAATTTTGTTGAATATGACGGTAATGTCGATATTCAACAAGGGAACCAGACATTAACCGCTGATAACGTCAAACTCACCCAAACAGAAACGGCGGGTGAGCCTCCTGTACGTGAAGTGACCGCAACCGGTAATGTTCATTACGATGATCCGCAAATTATCTTAAAAGGCCCTTCAGCATGGTCGAATTTAGATAACAAAAATACCGATGTAAATGATGGTAACTACATGATGGTAGGCCGTCAGGGACGTGGTGACGCAACAAAAATGAAAATGCGTGATGAAAACCGTTATTCCATTATGGAAAATGGGACTTTCACCACCTGCTTACCCGGCAATAATAGCTGGAGCGTTGCTGGTTCAGAAGTAATTATCGACCGAGAAGAAGAAGTCGCTGAAATTTGGCATGCGCGCTTTAAAGTTGGTGATGTGCCAATTTTTTATAGCCCATATATGCAGTTGCCTATTGGTAACAAGCGTCGTTCCGGTTTCTTAATTCCAACAGGTAGCTATTCAACTAATGACGGTTTAGAGTTTTCTTTACCTTATTATTGGAATATTGCACCGAACTACGATGCAACTATCACCCCACAGTTTATGACACACCGTGGTGTTAAGTTAAATAATGAATTCCGTTATCTAATAACACCAGGAACAGGTACCGTTGCATTTGACTTTCTGAAGCATGACAGAGCCTACAGTAAAGATAAAGAACGTGGTAAACGTGAAAAGCGTGACAGCGATGACCGCTGGTTATTCTACTGGCGCCATTCAGGTACCTATGCAGGGCATTGGAATTTTAGCTCAGACTATACCAAAGTAAGCGACCCAAGCTACTTTACAGATTTTAGTTCCCAATACGGTAGTACCACTGATGGTTATGCCACCCAAAAATTCAGTGCCGGTTATTCAGATACTAACTGGAATGCTAAAGTCACCCACAAGCAGTTCCAGATCTTTGCTGATAACCCAAACAAACGCGCATATAAAGCGGAGCCGCAAGTTGACTTTAATTATTATAAAAATAATTTAGGCGCTTTCGATTTTCATACCTATGCGCAAGCGGCTCGTTTTACTAGTGTGGGTAAAAACAACCCTGATGCAACACGTTTACACTTCGAACCTGAGGTGAACCTGCCATTATCAAATGGCTGGGCAAATATGAACAATAGCATTAAATTGTATGCTACCCATTACGACCAAGACATACCCCGCTCTAATACTGATAAAAATTTAGAGAAAAATGTAAGCCGTGTTCTCCCAATGTTCAAAAGTGACGCAAAAGTCGTTTTTGAGCGCGACCTCTACCAAGGAAGCGATTTTATACAAACATTAGAGCCACGCGTACAGTACCTGTATATTCCGTATAAAGATCAGGACAATATCAATAACTTCGATTCCTCATTATTACAATCGGATTACAGCGGTTTGTTCCGTGACAGAATATACAGTGGTCTTGACCGTATAGCCTCAGCAAATCAGCTCACTACGGGTGTTACAACTCGCCTCTATGATGATAGTTTAGCTGAGCGCTTTAATTTCTCCGTTGGGCAAATTTATTATTTCGAACGCCCTCGTGCGGGTGACTCTAACCGCCCAATTGATGATAAAAGTAATACCGGTTCCTTATTATGGGCCACTGATACCATGTGGCGCATCAATGATAATTGGGGAATGCGCGGTGGTTTACAGTATGACCGTCGTCTAGGCAATGTCACTATGGGGAACGCTGTTGCAGAATATCGTTTAGATGCAGATAGATTAGTTCAGTTGAACTACCGTTTTGTTGACCGCGATTATATTCAAGCAACCTTCCGTGATTTAGACCAGTTAGGTAAAAATCAAGAATTACCTGAATATCAACAAGGTATTTCACAGGTAGGTACGGTTGTTAGTTGGCCATTGAATGATCGCTGGGGTTTTGTCGGCTCATATTATTATGATACAAAACAAAAACAATCCGCGAGCCAACTGGTTGGGTTGCAATATAATACCTGTTGTTGGGCAGTCAACCTTGGCTATGAACGTAAGATTGTCGGTTGGCAAAAAGAAAAGTTCAGCAGCGAATATGATAATAAATGGTCAATCAATGTGGAACTTAGAGGCCTAAATAACAATCATAGTTTAGGTAGTCAGGAAATGTTGAGCCGAGGTATTATGCCTTATCAACGTGCTTTCTGATAACAAATAGCATCGTTTATTCTGAATAATTTGAGATGCATTTACTCTAAATACTTCGAGGTGCAGTCAACAACACTGCAACTCGAAGTATGGCGAGTAAACACGTATTAGCCCGCATTTTGCGGAATCAAAGTCAATATTATAGGACCATTATGAAGAATTGGAGAACGCTTATTCTGGGACTGATGTTCGCAAGCTCTGCTGCCTTGGCTGCGCCGCAGCAAATGGATAAAGTGGCTGCGGTCGTCAACAACGGAGTTGTGCTGGAAAGTGACGTCCAGAATATGATCAATACGGTAAAAGTGAACGCTCAGAACGCACGCCAACAGGTGCCTGATGATCAAACCCTGCGTCATCAGATCCTTGAGCGTCTAGTTATGGATAACATCATCTTGCAGATGGCTAACCAGATGCAGATAAACATTCCAGAAGAAGCCGTGAATGCGACCATCGCTGATATTGCTCGCCAGAACGGTTTAACTCTGGAGCAAATGCAAAAGCGTTTAACTGCTGATGGCATCAATATGGCTCAATATCGCAGTGAAATTCGTAAAGAGATGCTGATCGCTGAAGTGCGTAATAATGAAGTACGCCGCCGTGTGACAATTTTACCGCAAGAAGTTGATTCTCTTGCTGAACAAATGAGCTCACAAGCAAACTACGAAATGGGGGTTAATCTCAGCCATATCTTAATCCCATTATCCGAGAACCCAACTCAAGAACAGTTAAAAACAGCGGAAGCGTTAGTAGACAAAATCTTAACTGAACTGAAAAAAGGTGGGGATTTTGGTAAGTTAGCGATTGCCTACTCAGCAGACCCGCAAGCGCTGAAAGGCGGCAATATGGGTTGGTCACGTTTACAAGAATTGCCAGTTGTCTTTGCTGAACAATTAAAAAATGCGAAAAAAGGCAATATTGTCGGCCCAATTCGCTCTGGTGTTGGTTTCCATATTTTGCGCGTAAATGATGTCAGTGGTGGTAGCCAACCGATTTCTGTAACAGAAGTAAAAGCACGCCATATTTTGATTAAATCATCTCCAATTATGGATGATACTCAAGCTAGACAGAAACTAGTGAAAATAGCCCAAGATATCCGTTCTGGCGCAATCACATTTGAAGATGCGGCAAAAGAGAATTCAGAAGACCCAGGTAGCGCCTTAAAAGGCGGTGAATTGGGTTGGAACATGCCGGATATCTATGACCCAGCATTCCGTGATGCTCTGATGAAATTAAACAAAGGTGAATTAAGCCAACCTGTTCCTTCAAGTTTTGGCTGGCACTTAATTCAATTAGAAGATACACGTAAGGTAGATAAAACAGATGCGGCACAAAAAGACCAAGCGTACCGCCTACTGTTTAACCGTAAATTTAATGAAGAAGCGCAAAGCTGGATGCAAGAGCAGCGGGCTTCTGCTTACGTAAAAGTCATCGATGGTCGTGACAACCAATCTAATGATGAAAAATCTAATTAAGCCTATTGTTATCACCCCCGGTGAACCTGCCGGGGTTGGTCCAGATTTGCTAATCCAACTCGCTCAGCAGGCATGGCCTGTTGAGTTAGTTGCATGCGCTGATCCAAACTTACTTCTTGAACGCGCTAAAACGTTAAACTTACCACTCACTCTGACCGAATATGAATCAAGTAAGGCAGTAAAAGCCCATACTCCAGGTCATCTATCCATTATACCCGTTGACTTAAATACCCCGGCGAAAGCAGGCGTACTCAATGTGGCCAATGGTAGTTATGTGGTTGACACATTAGCACAAGCCTGTGATGGCTGTTTAAAGGGTGAATTTTCAGCAATTGTAACGGGGCCAGTGCATAAGGGCATTATTAATGATGCCGGTGTTCCCTTTAGTGGTCACACCGAGTTTTTTGCAGAACGTAGTGGTTGTGAGCGGGTCGTTATGATGCTAGCAACCGAAGAGCTTCGTGTTGCCTTAGCCACCACACACCTACCACTTAAAGATGTTTCAGGTGCCATCACGCAACAAAGTCTACGTGAAGTGATCACCATCTTACATCATGATTTACAAACAAAATTCGGTATTGAAAAACCTACAATCTATGTTTGTGGCTTAAACCCACATGCAGGTGAAGGTGGCCATATGGGTACCGAAGAAATTGACACCATCGAACCCGCACTTGAAAGCTTACGTGTAGAGGGGGTTCATCTCGTTGGGCCATTACCCGCGGATACCCTTTTCCAACCTAAGTATTTAGATCACGCAGATGCAGTTTTAGCAATGTATCATGATCAGGGTCTTCCTGTGTTAAAATACCAAGGTTTCGGCAGAGCGGTGAATATTACCCTCGGTCTGCCTTTTATCCGTACCTCTGTCGATCATGGCACTGCGCTTGAACTCGCGGGGACGGGTCATGCTGATGCGGGGAGTTTTATCACCGCATTAAAGTTAGCTATCCAAATGACATCTAAAAATACATGAATAATCGAGTCCATCAGGGGCACTTTGCCCGCAAACGTTTCGGGCAGAACTTTTTAACTGACCAGTTTATTATTGACAGCATCGTAGATGCAATGAACCCGAAACCGGGCCAATCCATTGTCGAAATTGGCCCTGGCTTAGGTGCCTTAACAGAACCGGTTGGTAGCCGAATCGACAAAATGACCGTCGTTGAACTCGACCGTGACCTCGCGGCACGGTTACACGTCCATCCGCAACTAAAAGATAAACTCACTATCATTCAGCAAGATGCGATGACTGTGGATTTCGGCGAGCTAGCAAAACAAGCAGGTCAACCCCTGCGGGTATTTGGTAACTTACCCTACAATATTTCTACCCCATTGATGTTCCACCTATTTACCTTTACTAACTCGATTGCAGATATGAATTTCATGCTGCAAAAAGAAGTGGTTAATCGGCTGGTAGCAGGCCCTGGGAGTAAGGCTTATGGTCGTTTAAGTGTCATGGCGCAATATTATTGCCATGTGGTTCCAGTACTCGAAGTGCCGCCAACAGCATTTACTCCAGCACCAAAAGTAGATTCTGCGATTGTGAGGTTAATCCCTCATCGTGAAAACCCTTATCCAGTAAAAGATATTAAATTCTTAAGTCGTATTACTACCCAAGCTTTTAACCAACGCCGTAAAACGATCCGCAATAGCTTAGGGGATTTATTTAGTGTTGAAGAGTTAACCAATTTGGGTGTTGACTTAGGTACCCGTGCAGAAAATATTTCTGTTGAACAATATTGCAAAATGGCAAACTATCTTTCTAACCGGTCAGAATAGTCTGTTGAAGGAGGCACTATGCTTAATGAACCAAATGTAAGCATCCAAGTTCAGAGTGTCTACATCGAAAGCCAATCTCAACCCGATATTGCAAGGTATGTGTTCGCTTATACCATCTGTATTCGCAATTTAGGGCGAGAACCCATCCAATTAATGAGCCGCTATTGGCTCATTACTAACAGTGATGGCCATAAAACTGAAGTTCAAGGTGAAGGCGTGGTGGGTGAACAACCCGTCATTCCTCCTGGAAAAGAATATCGTTACACCAGTGGTGCAATTCTTGAAACACCAATGGGAACGATGGAAGGTTATTACGTGATGCTAAGCACTCAAGGGGACCATTTTCACGTTGATATCCCCGCTTTTCGTCTTGCAATTCCAACATTGATTAATTAATTATGTCGACATATTTAGTAGGTGATATCCACGGTTGCTATCGTGAACTTCGTGAACTAATGGACAGGGTCAATTTTGATCCAAACCAAGACACATTATGGCTTACTGGTGACTTGGTTGCCCGAGGTTCTGGGTCACTGCAAGTTTTACGTTATGTTAAAAGTTTAGGTCCCGCGGTGCGTTTGGTTCTCGGTAACCATGATCTCCATCTTCTCGGGATCTACTGTAAAATCAGTCGTAATAAACCTAAAGATCACCTTGATGAATTATTGCATGCCCCTGATCTAGACGAACTAATCAATTGGCTACGTCGTCAACCTTTATTGCAAATTGATGAAGAAAGAAAAATAGTGATGACGCATGCAGGTATAACGCCACAGTGGGATATTGAAACCGCACGGATGTGCGCTAGGGAAGTCGAAGCCGTCCTTTCCAGTGATGCTTACCCGCTATTTATCGATTCAATGTATGGCGATATGCCAAATAATTGGTCGAGTAGTTTAATGGGGTTAGCACGCTTACGTTTTAGTACCAATGCTCTCACACGTTTACGCTACTGCTTCCCGAATGGGCAGCTTGATATGATTTGCAAAGAAAACCCTAAAAAAGCGCCCGCACCATTAAAACCTTGGTTTGATTTACCAAGTCAAATTCCTGAGGATTATTCGGTGTTCTTTGGCCATTGGGCATCCCTTGAAGGGAAATGTACACCAGATAACGTTTATGCTTTAGATACTGGCTGCTGCTGGGGTGGTGACCTAACCTTATACCACTGGGAAACAAAACAATTTTATCGCCAAAAATCACACCAAAAAAGCCGTAAAGAATAGTTTTGGCTCTATTAAAAACAAAATGGCGCATTAAGCGCCATTTTTGTGAAACGAAAATTTAAACTCTTTTGGTTAGTATCTCAAAACAATAGCCGTGCGTATTGTTTTCATCCGCTTCGTGATATTCGGTAAAAATCGAATCCCATTCATCTGGCTCATAAACTGGGAAATGAGTATCCCCAATGACTTCTGCATCAACATGAGTCAGGTATAATTTATTCGCTAGAGGTAAAAACTGCTGGTAAACCTTACCGCCACCAATCACCATGATTTCCTCAACATTCTCTACCGCTTGTGCAGCAGCTAGCGCTTCTTCCATAGAGGTCACCCAAACAACGTTAGAGTCTGCCCCTGGCTGGCTAGTTAATACGATGTTGACGCGTTGTGGTAATGGACGCCCGATTGATTCATAGGTGACACGCCCCATAATAACGGGCCTATTTAACGTATTTCGTTTGAACCACGCAAGATCACCGGGCAAATTCCAAGGCATCGCTTTTTCCATGCCGATAACCTGATCGATCGCCATTGCTGCGATTAAGCTAATATTCATCTACTCACCTTAGAAACTAATATAAAAATTGAGCACACTATACGGAAAGAGAATTGCTTCGTCGACTAAATTTAAGCTTCCTTAAACAGGTTTGAATCACTTATACTCGAATTGATAAATTTAGGACTAAAAATAACATTTAAAAACAAAAGAGATACCTCATCCTGCCTCAATTTACGGGTATTTAGCAAGGTATTGCAAATTCTAAAAATTGGGTTAGTAAGGGGCTATAGAAAAGAGAATATCCCATGTACGAAACTAGTATTATGATTGCCACCATAGCAACCCTAGGGATGCTATCGCCAGGTCCTGACTTCTTTTTAATTGTTAAAAATGCCGCACGATACCAACGTTCAGCGGCTCTCATGACAGCCTTTGGTGTTATTGCTGCAATTGCTCTACATATGTCTTATTGTGTTGCAGGCCTTGCCGTTCTCATCACGACGACGCCTTGGCTATTTAATATTTTAAAATATGCAGGAGCCGCTTACTTGGTATGGATTGGTATCAAAAGCCTGATGCCTCAGTCAAGCCATTTGGTTGATTTAAATACTCGTAAACATGAGATTGTCTCGTTCAAAAAAGCCTTTATGCAAGGCTTTCTCTGTAATGTCCTGAACCCGAAAGCAACTCTTTTCTTCCTTGCTGTGTTTACTCAAGTATTGGACATCAATTCAACTGTTGGCGAAAAACTATGGTTTGCTTTTATTATTTGGGGGCTCGCCGTTATTTATTGGCCAATTTTAGTCTTTTTAATTCAAAGTGCCCCAGTTAGAAAAGGGTTAGCGAAAGTGCAAAAATATGTTGATAAAGTGCTGGGAGTTATTTTAATTGCTTTTGGAGTTCGCGTAGCGCTTAGTTAGTTCATTAAGATAAAATGCAAAAAACAATAGCCTAATTTATCTGTCTATACTGTTTATTGATTAACGATAGCTTATAAATTCCTTTCCTTTTTCAAAGGAACACAAATTCAATTTCTGATGACTTCCACTCTATTTAATAGAGTGGGAGACCCTTCGTACTATTAAAACGGCATAACTTTGTGTTACCGAATAAATTATTCTTTGATAGTTCAAGATAAAAAAGAGCCGCAATTTCCATGCGGCTCGCTGATTTTTTAAACTAAGCAATATTGAGCTAAATTCTCCCCCCAATCTGCTAAGCCTTGGGAAACAAACCCTGTGCTTTGATAAAAATAGTGCGCAGTATTATTTTCTGAATGATAACCAACCATCAAAAAGGGAATATTCGCTGTATTTTCCTGCTGAATATCCGCTATCAACAAAGCCATTGCCTGCTTTGCATAGCCCTTACCTTGATGCTTTTCATCAATCATAAAACGATAAATCCAGTAATTACCATCATCGGGGTCAATACCATACATTAACATCCCAATCATCTCATCACGATGGCATATCCCTTTCACGACAAACCCCGTTAGAAATTGCACTTCAGCAATAGAATAAAGGTTCGACGCAATAAATGCGGATTGCGCTGGTGAAACCTGTAAATCTGCGCACTCTTCCCAATTTTCAGGGGTTAAAACAACCAATGTTACCATTAACTTCTCCTAGTGTTAGAGAAGCAAATACCTCTCTAACTAATGATTATTATACAATTTAACGCTCTAGCTCTTGTGTTTGGCATAATAACCTCCTTAATAGTTCTTATTGATAACATTGCTATTTCATTTAACTACTCTTGTGGTGAAACCACCAACTGACCCGCTGAACCTAAATCCGCTTTTTCCAAATTTTGGCTATAGAATAAGAATGGAAAATGGTTATACGAAGGTTGCATCATTTGAACTAACAACTCGGTACGACCATCTACCCATACGGTGTCTTTCCAACCATAATCTTCAGGCGGAGTCGGTTGACCATTGCGGTTCAGCACTTTAAACCTCACACCTTCAATATGAAACGCTTGCGGAACATTTGTTGTAATAACCCAACGTTCCCAATTTCCTTGACGGCTTGTCATATCGACTCTATTAGTATCAAGAACCGCATTATTAATACCAAAGCCGTCATTAAGGTGGATTTCACGTTGCATTATACTGGATGTAACTTGCGTTTTGTCTTCAGCTAATTGCGTTGGTAAGCCATCAGTCACTAACGACATTAAGCCTGTGGCTTTAATCGTCAACACATTAGTAGAGATTAGGCTATTTGACGGCTCAAATAACCCTTTTACTCGGTCCATAAATGTTGCAGACTCGCCTGCTGTGATGGTCAACTCTTGAGTTTTCGCCATGTCAATCAGCACTTCTCGCCTTTCACCTGGGGCGAGTGGTAATGCTTGAACATTAACAGGCACAGTGAGCAAGCCTTGGTCTGATGCGATCATCGAAAATGGGCGACCATCACTAATTTTCATTACATAATGACGTGAATTCGATGCATTTAGCAACCGTAAACGCACCCATCCGCGAGAAACTTCGACATACGGGTCCTGAACACCATTAACTAATAAGGTATCGCCAAGAAAACCGTCTTCACTCGCTTTATATTCAGGCACACCAAAGTTATCTAGCCGCTTGTCTTGAATAATAATAGGAAAATCATCGACACCGTAGTGCTTAGGCAAACGCAAATTTTTAGTCACATCATCTTCTATAATCCACATGCCTAATAACCCATTGTGGACTTGTTCACCCATTTTTCCTTGGGTATTTGCATGATACCAAAGTGTCGCTGCATTTTGACGAATAGGGATCACGGGGGACCAATCTGCATTCGGTGAAATCAACCTTGCAGCCCCACCGATCTGGGTCCCCGGGATTTGTAACCCACTGATGGTCATTGAAACAGCTTCAGGCAATCTATTGCTATAAATTAGCTTTAAATCATCACCATTTTTGACTCTTACCGTTGGTCCTGGTGAAGAACCATTGATTCCCCAAATATCGGCTGAGTATTTCCCATCAAAAGACCAATGGATTTTTTGTAATGTCAAAAAGAGTGGCTGACCAGACCGAGATTCTAATAACGGTGGCACAGGTAAAGCTATCGCCCCCTCTGCGCTTACATTCATTGGCACATAGGACATACATAGAGCCAACCCTGCCGCTACAAGGGTTTGGCATCGATTGAATGACATAAATTCTCCGCTAAACAAAAATTCCAGCGCATTTTATTATTTAATATTAGAAACTTTCAGCCAATAACGCGGCTAATTTTGAATTGGCGCTAGCAAAATAACTACTTAGATACAACAATAAAGTACCGTAATATTATGTCAGCCATGATATCGCGAAAAAAGAGTAAATTCTAAAAATATCTTTCTAAAAATATAAAAATATAATTAATAGCTTTACAAGTAGTAGGGTTAATTAATTAAAAAGAAAAAATTATACGAAATGTGATTCAAATTTGATGGGCAAACTCGTTTTTGGATAATAATGCGGACAATAATTTTTACTGACCGCATTATTGAATATTAGGCTTAATAACGCATTATTTTTGGGATTGCTTCGCCATTTCAGCGACTTCTAAATCTAACTCTTTTATTTTAGCTTCCATTAAGGAATGGCAGAGTTCCGACAGTTCGCGGACCTGTTCACGGCTATACACTGACGTATCGATAGGATCTAGCATCTCAATGATCACATTACCGTTGTTCCAACGGTTTAGTTTAATCTTGCCTTGCGTACTAGAAACACAGACTGGCACGATAGGTACCCCAGCAGCGATAGCAGCATGAAATGCCCCCGTTTTAAAAGGCAATAGACCGCGCCCACGGCTGCGCGTCCCTTCTGGAAACATCCACACTGAAATTTTACGTTTTTTTATCTGATCCGCCACTTGAGTAATCGTATTATGTGCTTTAGAACGATTAGCGCGGTCAATTAGAATATTGCCAGTGATCCAATATAAAAAACCGAAAAATGGAATATAAACTAAACTTTTTTTGCCCACTGTTACCGTTCTTGGCTGCACACCATTTGACATAGTCACCATATCGTAATTGTTTTGGTGATTACCAATATAAATGCTTGGGCCATAGCTTTTGGCTTTTTCAGGGACACGGTTGATCACGTTAATCCCAAAAACTACAGATAACCGACCAAACATATGGCCAAACGTCATCACATGTTTTGGATTGCGTGGGCTAAATAGACAGTAAATACCGCCCCCGATACAAACAGCAAGCGTGTAGATAATAACTATAATCGCTCTAATCAGCGCTAACATACTAACCCCAAATTCAACGGGGCCATACAGCCCCAATCTATTAATATCACCCACTTATTCACCAATCAAATCTGACTGAGCAGTGAATAAATAGGAATTTATTACTTAACTAATTATTCAGCACCTAAAGGCTCAATATCAATACGTTCAATATTGTGCATTCCTCGCGGCAAGGAGGTCCCTTTGCGGCCGCGCTCTGAACGATATTTTTGCAGATCTTCAGCTTTAAATTTCAATTTTCGCTTACCAAAATGCAAAGTCATTGATGCACCTGTAGGTAAAATCATAAGCCAAGTCAACAAATCATCACCACTTGCAGCTTGAGCACCAGCTATGTTGATAATTTTATTCCCTTTACCTTTCGACAGCTGTGGTAAATCTGAAACAGGGAATATTAACATACGCCCTGCTTTGGTTATTGCCAACAGCAAATCTTCTTGTTCATTATGTAGCTCAATGGGGGCTAACACTTTTGCGTTATCTGGTAACGAAATTAAAGCCTTACCTGCTTTGTTTTTGGTTACTAGGTCATTGAAAGTACAAATAAAGCCGTAACCAGCATCAGACGCCATCAAATATTTTTGCTCTTCAGGTGCCATTAACACATGTTCAATGGTTGCACCTGGTGGCAATGACAGTTTCCCTGTTAATGGCTCGCCTTGACTACGCGCTGATGGTAGTTCAAGCGGGTCAACAGAATAACTACGCCCTGTTGAATCAAGGAATACTGCGGCTTGGTTCGATTTGCCTCGAGCTGCGTCTTTAAAACCATCGCCAGCTTTGTAATTGAGGTTCGTCGGCTCTATATCATGGCCCTTAGCACTACGTACCCAGCCCATATCAGAAAGCACAACGGTAATAGGCTCTGAAGGGAGAATTTCATGCTCACTCATGGCCTTAGCTTCTTCACGCTCATGTAATGGTGAGCGGCGATCATCGCCATAAGCTTTAGCATCAGCCTGAATTTCTTTTTTAATTAAGGTATTTAATTTACGCTCTGACCCTAAAATACCTTGTAACTCATCACGTTCTTTTGCTAATTCATCTTGCTCACCACGGATCTTCATTTCTTCAAGCTTCGCTAAATGACGTAGTTTTAACTCTAAAATAGCTTCTGCTTGTGTATCCGTAATATTAAAGCGAGACATTAGGACAGCCTTTGGCTCGTCCTCTGTACGAATAATTTCAATAACTTCATCAATGTTAAGGTAAGCGATTAATAAACCATCTAAAATATGTAAACGCCTTAACACTTTGTCTAAACGGTGATTTAATCGATTACGAACTGTTTGGCGACGATAAGTAATCCACTCAGTTAAAATTTCAACTAACCCTTTAACTGAAGGACGATTGTCCAAGCCAATCATATTCAGGTTAACACGATAACTTCTTTCTAAGTCGGTAGTCGCAAATAAATGCGTCATCACTTGGTCAATATCAACACGATTACTACGCGGAACAATAACCAAACGAGTTGGGTTTTCGTGGTCAGATTCATCACGTAAATCTTCAACCATGGGTAGCTTTTTCGCGCGCATTTGGCTAGCAATTTGCTCTAATACTTTCGCGCCAGAAACTTGATGAGGCAACGCTGTTATCACTGCATTGCCGTCTTCTTTTTCCCACACAGCACGCATACGAACAGAACCACGGCCGTTTTGGTAAATTTTACGGATATCACTTTGTGAAGAAATAATTTCAGCTTCGGTCGGGTAATCAGGACCAGGAACAAACGCCATGATATCGTCAAGACCCAGTGTTGGTTTCTCCAACAATGCCACTAGCGCATTTGCCACTTCTCGGGCGTTATGAGGCGGAATGTCTGTCGCCATCCCAACTGCAATGCCCGTTGTGCCATTTAATAAAATATTTGGCAGACGCGCCGGTAACATTTTAGGTTCGTTTAACGTACCATCAAAGTTAGGTACCCAATCAACCGTGCCATGAGCTAACTCGCTCAGCAAAACTTCCGCATACTTTGATAAGCGCGATTCGGTATAACGCATTGCTGCAAACGATTTAGGGTCATCCGGTGCTCCCCAGTTCCCTTGCCCGTCCACTAGTGGGTAACGGTAAGAAAACGGTTGAGCCATTAATACCATCGCTTCATAACACGCACTGTCACCATGTGGATGGTATTTACCTAGTACGTCACCGACAGTTCTTGCTGATTTCTTATATTTTGCTGTGTTGCTCAAACCAAGTTCTGACATGGCATACACAATGCGGCGCTGAACAGGTTTAAGCCCATCGCCAATAAAAGGTAATGCCCTATCCATGATGACGTACATCGAATAGTTTAGATAGGCATTTTCAGTAAAGGCATGAAGCGGTAGGCGCTCCACACCATCATGAGTAATTTCACTCATTTAATTAATTCCTTACGCTTTCTCATCGCAATTCGGATGTTAGACATCAATTTCAGCCATATCGCCTTTTTCTTGTAACCAATTACGGCGGTCTTCAGAGCGTTTCTTCGCTAGAAGCATATCCATAACGGCAAGCGTTTCTTGGTAGTTTTCATCATCGATGGTTAACTGAACAAGGCGACGAGTATTTGGATCTAATGTGGTTTCGCGTAATTGTGGTGGGTTCATTTCACCCAACCCTTTAAACCGTTGAACATTCGGTTTACCACGCTTACGGCTAAGACGCTCTAGCACCGCATTTTTTTCGCTTTCATCAAGGGCATAGAAAGTTTCTTTGCCTAAATCGATACGGTACAACGGCGGCATTGCCATATATACATGCCCCGCTTTGACTAAAGTCGGGAAATGGCGCACAAATAAAGCACACAATAACGTTGCAATATGTAAACCGTCGGAATCCGCATCCGCAAGAATACAAATTTTACCGTAACGTAGTTGGCTGAGGTCTTCGCTATCAGGGTCAATACCAATTGCCACGGAGATATCATGTACCTCTTGGGAAGCTAAAACTTCGTCAGAAGACACTTCCCATGTGTTTAGGATTTTACCACGTAATGGCATGATAGCTTGGTATTCACGGTCGCGGGCTTGTTTTGCTGACCCGCCCGCCGAATCCCCTTCGACAAGGAAGAGTTCTGTCATGCTAAGGTCTTGCGAGCTGCAATCTGCCAGTTTACCCGGCAATGCAGGGCCACTGGTTAGCTTCTTACGCACTACTTTTTTCGCCGCACGCATCCGGCGTTGTGCGCTCGATATTGCCATTTCCGCCAGTTGCTCAGCCACTTGCACATTTTGGTTTAACCACAGGCTAAAGGCATCTTTAACAACACCGGAAACAAATGCAGAACATTGACGCGATGAAAGGCGTTCTTTCGTTTGCCCTGCAAATTGAGGGTCTTGCATTTTTACGGAAAGTACATACGTACAGCGTTCCCAGATATCATCCGCCGAAAGCTTAACACCACGAGGTAAAATATTGCGGAATTCACAAAATTCACGCATCGCGTCCAATAACCCTTGGCGTAAACCATTAACGTGGGTTCCACCTTGCGCGGTTGGAATAAGGTTTACATAGCTTTCAGTTAACAATTCACCGCCTTCAGGTAACCATAACAGCGCCCACTGAGCACCTTCAGTTTCCCCTGAGAACTCCCCAGTGAAAGGTTTTGCGGGTAATGCTTCTAGCCCGTCTATGGATTCCATTAAGTAATCAGTTAACCCATCACTGTAACACCAGCTTTGCTCTGTATTATTGAGCTTGTCCTTAAACGTGATTTTCACGCCAGGACATAAAACGGCTTTGGCTTTTAAATTATGAGTTAAACGCGAAACTGAAAATTTTGGGCTATCAAAATAGCTTTCATCTGGCCAAAAATGCACGCTAGTCCCTGTGTTACGCTTGCCACAGGTACCGATTACATGCAAATCTTCTACTTTATCGCCGTTTTCAAAGGCAATTTGATACACTTGGCTATCGCGACGCACTGTAACTTCAATACGTTTTGATAACGCATTGACTACGGAAATACCTACCCCGTGTAGGCCCCCGGAAAACTGGTAACTTTTATTGGAGAATTTCCCCCCCGCGTGCAGCTGCCCTAAAATTAACTCTACGGCTGGCACTTTCATTTCAGGGTGGATATCAACAGGCATACCACGCCCATCATCGATCACCTCAAGGGATTGATCGGCATGTAAAATAACTTCGATGTGCCCCGCATGCCCAGCAAGGGCTTCGTCGACACTATTATCAATTACTTCTTGAGCCAAATGGTTCGGTCGGCTGGTATCAGTATACATCCCCGGACGACGGCGAACAGGCTCCAAACCACTGAGGACTTCAATGGCCTCTGCGTTATAACTAGATTGAGTCATGTTGTCATTCTGCGGTAAATAGGTGGCTAATTGAACTATTCAATCAGTGAGTTACTGTTGATAATAACAGTGTTCATGTGTTTTGACACTATTTCTCTGCCAATTGTAAAAAATGAACAATTTGAGGAAAGTATGCTTCAAAACCAACAAATGCATGATTACCGTCAGGTTCTACAGTCTGTTTACACTTAGAAAGATAGGTAACAGCTTCACGATAATCAAGTACCTCATCCCCCATTTGCTGTAGTAACCAAATAAGATGAGGAGATGTTAACTTTTCAATGTATAAGGATTTTAGCTCATGAATATGTTTGTTTTCCAACACATATTTTTCGTAAGTATAGGGGTTTGTATTCTCCCCTAAATAGTCTTGTAGTAAGTCAAAGGGTCTTACAGCAGGGTTGACCACCACTGCAGGAAGTTGATAACGCTCACTGAGCCAAAGAGAAAAATACCCTCCAAGGGAGGAACCTATTAGGCCAATCTTCCCCTGTTTATGTTGTAAGACAATATCTTCTAACATGGCTTGAGCTTGCCGAGGAAAATTCGGTAATTGCGGCACAACCATATTGATATGTGGGTAGTTTGCATCAACCCATTTCTTTAAACTATTTGCTTTAGCTGATAAAGGTGAGCTATTAAAACCGTGAATATAAAGTAAAGTAGACATAAGGTGATTAATAACCGTCGGAGTCTAAATCAGGGCTGAATTCTCTCGTCTCTAAACGATGCACACTCGTTTTGATATGCCTATGCCCTTGTTCATCCACACTGAGTTCCAAATAGCGCCAACCGGGTGCTACGGTATCTAGCGCAAAGTTAGTACAATGTGGTTTGAATTGCACGCAAGTTGAAGGCGTGGCTAACAAACGTATTCCATGCCAAAGCACATCCATTTCTTGATGAATATGCCCACACAGCATGGTTTTAACATTTGGATAGCTTTTTAGGTAATCCGCTAATATGTGCGAATTTCTTAAGCTGTGTTGATCTAGCCATGTACAGCCCGAAGGCAATGGATGATGGTGTAGCATTACTAACGTTGTACGGTCAGGTTGCGCATCTAAGCTCTGCTTCATCCATTCTAATTGTTGCTCAGAAAGTTCACCATGGGGGACGTCTTGCAATTGGCTATCTAACATTAGAATTTGCCATTCATCGCCAATTAAAATTTGTTTAGCGCTTGAAATACCAGCCACCCTAAGGGTTTCAACCATGGCTGGCGGATAATCATGGTTTCCAGGAAGCCAAACACAAGGCGCAGGAATACGCTCAATACCATCTGCAAAATGTTGATAAGCTTGTGGCGATTGGTCTTGAACCAGATCCCCTGTCGCAACAATCAAATCAATTGGGAGATTTTCTTTTGCAATAGCGCCAAGCACTGCTTGATAGCTATCATAAGTATTTACACCTAAAAGGGTGTTCTCAGTGTTAGCAAAAAGATGCGTATCCGTAACTTGTAAAATTCTCACGATCTTCGAGTTCTTTGCAGTCACTTCAAGCTGGCTGTCCAAAAGTATTCCTTATCCGTAAATATTATTTATGCCTAATTAATTATATTCATTACAACTATACACAAACTCAACACACTGCCGCTTGCTGTAAAATACACCGTAATTATTCTAAAGGGTAATTTGCCAACGCGCCAACTTAGCGCTGTATTACTTTAAATAATTCGAGTGGCAAGAAGGCGGCAAGCTGAGCTATCCCAAGGAGCATACACCAGTATGTGACTTGGGTAGCGAAGCGCGGCCAACACACTTGCAGCTTGTTGTACTCCTTGCTTTAGTGCGCCTTGCCTCGCTGCAATCACCTTAAAGCATAATTTTTAACTTACT
>NZ_JBMWDT010000006.1:70519-198614 GCF_049545585.1 Providencia sp. NPDC089933 | reverse complement strand
TTCGAGTTGCAAGAAGGCGGCAAGCTGAGCTATCCCAAGGAGCATACACCAGTATGTGACTTGGGTGGCGAAGCGCGGCCAACACACTTGCAGCTTGTTGTACTCCTTGCTTTAGTGCGCCTTGCCTCGCTGCAATCACCTTAAAGCATAATTTTTAACTTACTCGAATTACTCTAAATAATTCGAGTTGCAAGAAGGCGGCAAGCTGAGCTATCCCAAGGAGCATACACCAGTATGTGACTTGGGTGGCGAAGCGCGGCCAACACACTTGCAGCTTGAAGTATGACGAGTAATTAGTTAAATATCTGCTAATTAGCACACACTTCACTAGATTAATTGTTATTTAAAACTGTTTCATCCATTTTCCACGAAGCTTGTGATAATTAAGCTGCAACCATTGAATGGCGATTACTGTCGCCGCATTATCAATAACCCCGTCTTCCACCCACTGATAAGCTTGTTCTCGGCTTACCACATGCACTTGAATATCTTCATTTTCTGATGCTAGCCCATGGACACCTTTTGCTTGGCGGCTATCTACTTCGCCAATAAATACATGCATACGCTCAGTTGTACCGCCTGGGCTAGAAAGGTAGCTTAGCGCTTTTTCGGCGCGGCCAATCACTAACCCTGCCTCTTCCATGGCTTCTCGACGAATAACATCTTCGGGTGATTCGTTTTCCTCAATCATCCCTGCGACAGCCTCAAGTAACCAAGGTGTTGCGCTGGTTTCTATGGCAGGGAAACGAATTTGTTCAATTAAAACGATATTATCCGTTTGTGGATCATAAGGTAAAACAACCCCTGCATGGCCACGCTCAAATACTTCGCGACGGATTTCATTGCTCCACGTGCCTGCAAAAAGACGATGACGAAATCGGTACTCAATCATTTGAAAAAAACCATTAAATAATTTACGCTTGGATATAATTTCGACATCATTTTTGCCATATTTAATTGGCTGTTTTATTTTATTTGTCATTGCATTTCCCAAAACTATTAATTTCCATATTAAGGAAATAATTGTGGATTAAAACTGTTTTTAAGGCTTTTTAACCTCAGATGAGGTAATGTTTAATGAAATTAAGACAAAATGGCACAAAAGGCTACCGTTAACACAAGTGATACTCTGTTACAATGTGCGCCATTATTCAAATCGAAGAGCAACAATAGGGTCTGTTTTATTGGCTCTCTAAAACGCATAATTTGATACCTACAACTCATTTAGGCATGGTACGTTTTAGACCGCAGACTCAACTTAATTTGCTGTTTAATCAAGGAATCAAAATGAAGAAACTGCTTCCCCTTTTTATTGCGATGAGTTTTGTGGGTCTCAGTACCAATAGCTACGCAGAAGATTTACTGCAGGTTTACAAAAAATCTAAAGAAAGTAACCCCGAATTAAGAAAATCATTAGCTGAACGTAACCAAGCTTTTGAAAAAATTAATGAATCTCGTAGCCCATTACTACCACAATTAGGGTTAGATGCTGGTGCTAGCTACGGAAGCGGTTACCGCGATGCGCGAAATACTGAAAGTACGGGCTTAAATGCGACGTTAAAATTAACGCAAGTCGTCTTTGATATGTCGATATGGCGTCAATTGTCGATTCAAGAAAAAACAGCGGGTATTTCCGATGTGACGTATCAAACCAGCCAGCAACAACTGATCTTAGATACCGCAACCGCCTATTTTAATGTGTTGAAAGCGATTGACGCATTATCATACATCGAAGCAAATAAAGAAGCTGTTTACCGTCAATTAGATCAAGTAACACAACGTTTTAATGTTGGGTTAGTGGCGATTACGGATGTACAAAACGCTCGTGCAAACTACGACAGCGTGATTGCACAAGAAGTTGCAGGCCGTAACGACTTAGAAAATGCGATTGAAAAACTGCGTCAAGTCAGCGGCGTATATTATAGCCAACTTGCTTCTTTGAATATTGATCGCTTTAAAACCACTGAATTAGGCGATATCAACGCGATTTTAAAAGAAGCAGAAGAACGTAACCTTAATCTGCTAAGTGCACGTTTAGCACAAGATGTTTCGCGTGAAAATATTCGCTTAGCAGAAACTGGTCATATGCCTACAGTTGGTCTGAGCGCATCAACCAGTGTGACAAATAACTACCAACATGGTAGTGGCTATAGCGACCCATACACAGGTCTTTCTGGTGCACGTAATAGTTATAACGGGCAAAACAGCGTTGGCTTAACCTTGAGTATCCCACTGTATAAAGGTGGTGCGACTAGTTCACAAGTTGAACAAGCGCAATATGGTTTCCAAGGTGCGAGTGAACAACTCGAAACAGTATACCGTAACGTCGTTCAATTAGTTCGCTCATCATTTAACAACGTATCTTCATCAATCAGTAGCATCAATGCATATAAACAAGTCGTTGTTTCTGCACAAAGCTCATTAGATGCGATGGAAGCTGGGTATCAAGTTGGTACACGTACTATCGTTGATGTATTAACAGCCACCACGGCCCTATACCAAGCAAAACAGAATCTATCTAATGCACGCTATGATTATATGATTAACCAACTCAACATTGAATTTGCTCGTGGTACTTTAAATGAAGATGATATTGCGCGTCTAAATGCAAATTTAGGCAAAGAAATATCAACTGCGCCAAGTAGTATCATCCGTAATACCAATGCGCCAGCTATTAACTAAATTTTTGGTTGGTGCTTAAGTGGTACAATGACCCGCTATTTTAGCGGGTTATTTTTTTCTGCAAAAGGCCATATATTTCCGGTACTAATCTGTTAAATTGCCCGTTTTAGCCAGCTTAGGTGATTTATAACTACTTTTAAATTACCTTAATTAGAAATTTCAGCCTATTCTCACTAGGGTTATTGCACAATAGCACAAAAAACAAACAGTAATTAATGTACTGATATTTAATGAAATTAGCTAATTATTACTGTAACTGTGTATATTCAATCCTCAAAAAATAGAGGGGAAGCGACAAAAATGATAAAATCAGCTTATTTCCCCTGTATTTCTGCTTTAATTTTCAGCGGTTATCCCCTATCCTAGAGGTAACCTAAATAACATCTTACTTAATTATATTCAGGGTAATTACCATGACCATGAAGCGTACCAAAAATATTAATCAAAGCGCATTCCGTAAGTCTTGGCGCTCATATCGTATGGCACCAGTTGCCGTTGCCGTCAGTGCGGTATTTATGCTTTCAGCTTGTGAAGAAAGTGATGAAACCGTATCACTGTATACCAATGCACAGGATTGCAGCCAAGCTAATCCATCACAAGCAGAACAATGTACTCTTGCTTACAACAATGCCCTACAAGAAGCAGCCAAAACAGCGCCAAAATATGAAACCCAAGCTGATTGTATTGCTGAGTTTGGTGAGTCAATGTGTACCCAAGCTCCTGCTCAAGCAGGTATAGCAGGGACGGGTTCTACTAATGGTGAACAAACCGCACAAGCACAAAGCAGCGGTGGCAGCATGTGGATGCCATTAATGATGGGTTACATGATGGGCCGTATGATGGGTGGTAGCGCGGCTTCCCAACCATTGTTTAGTTCAAAAAACCCAGCTAGCCCAGCTAACGGTAAGTTTGTTGATGCCACAGGTAAAAGTTACGGCCCAGCCGTTGCTGGTGGTCGTTCAATGAGCGTACCTAAAACGGCCATGGCACCTAAGCCACCAACAACATCAACCGTCACACGCGGTGGTTTTGGTGATACAGTGAATAAACAAGCAATGGCACAACGTTCATCTTCTTCTGCGAAATCAACTTCATCTTCCCGTTCAATGGGTGGTTGATAAGTAATGAAACGAGTTCCTATTGTCGAACGCCCGAATTGGCGTGAAAAAGCCTCTGAGTTTGGTTTCGAATTCCATACTATGTATGGTGAACCTTACTGGTCAGAAGATGCCTACTATCAATTCACAATGGCACAAATTGAAGAAATCGAAGATGCAACGGCAGAGTTGCATCAAATGTGCTTAAAAGTTGTCGAACGCGTAGTAGAAAGTGATGAATTAATGGCTCGCTTTCAAATTCCCAAACATTGTTGGGAGTTTGTTCGTAGCTCTTGGAAAAGTGAACAACCGTCCTTGTACTCAAGGTTAGACCTTGCTTACGATGGGGTTAACCCACCAAAGCTACTTGAAAATAACGCAGATACGCCAACGTCATTATATGAATCTGCATTTTTCCAATGGATTTGGCTTGAAGATCAAATCGAAGCTGGCAAGTTACCAGAAAATGCAGATCAATTTAATAGTATTCAAGAACAGTTGATCGAGCGTTTTACTCAACTTAAAGATCAATACGGTTTCCGTCTACTGCATATGTCTTGCTGTCGTGATACCGAAGAAGACAGAGGTACTGTTCAGTATCTTCAAGACTGTGCTAACGAAGCTGGCGTAGCCACTGAATTCTTATATATTGATGAAATTGGCCTAGGTGAAAAAGGTGAGTTTTCGGATACTCAAGATCAGGTTATTAGTAATCTGTTCAAATTATATCCGTGGGAATTTATGCTAAGAGAAATTTTCTCAACCAAACTACAGGATGCAGGTGTTCGTTGGTTAGAGCCTGCATGGAAAAGCATTATTTCCAACAAAGCCTTACTCCCAATGTTATGGGAAATGTTCCCTGATCACCCTAATTTACTACCGGCTTATTTTGCCGATGGTAAAACACAACCTGAACTCGATAAATACGTTATTAAACCGCTTTTTTCTCGTGAAGGAGCCAATATTCGTATCATCGAAAATGGCAAAGAAATTGCTGCTGCTGATGGCCCATATGGTGAAGAAGGTATGATTATTCAGCAGTTCCACCCTCTTCCACAATTTGAAGGTAGCTATACCTTAGTGGGCAGTTGGCTAGTGAATGACCAACCTGCGGGGATCTGCATCCGTGAAGATAAAGAACTGATCACTCAAGATCTATCGCGTTTTTACCCACATACGATCATCGATTAGTTATCATCAATCACTAAAACGCAAAAAGCTCAAACTTTCTAATATAGTTTGAGCTTTTTTATTATGCGAAGATATAACAACAAGTTAACCAATTTGAATTGACATCATACTCAATGATCCAGAAACAATCCCTTCTATAGGTATACTAATTTTTTCTTTTCCATCCCATGTTCCCAGTATTGGCAAAATAGGTAAATAATGTTCTGGCGAGGGATTAGATAGCTTACCGTCCTCCCGCTCTAAACCATTTGTTAATGGATGTGGCAGCTCACGGCTTTGTAGGTTGTCATAGACAAACTGCTCGAAAGAAATAGCCCATGGATACGGCTCTGCTTGTGCATTCTGCCAATTCATTGCTCGTAAGTTATGGACAATATTACCGCTTCCCATAATTAGTACCCCATGCTCCCTTAAAACAGACAGTTTTCTGCCTAATTCATGGTGCCAAGCCATAGGTTTAGTTGCATCGATACTCAATTGAACCACAGGAATATCTGCTTTTGGATACATACGCACTAAGATTTCCCATGTCCCGTGATCCAGTCCCCACTCTTGGGTATCAAGGTAAACAGGTTCAGGGGATAATAAGTCAGCAACCTGCTGCGCCAATTCAGGTGAACCCAGAGCAGGATATTCAACCTGATAGAGCTCTTCAGGAAAACCGCCAAAATCATGAATCGTTTTAGGTTTTAACATCGAAGTAATTGCTGTCCCTCGTGTATACCAATGCGCTGAAATCACCAATATCGCAGTGGGCCGCGGTAAAGTTTTACCAAGATGTTCCCATTTTTGAGTATAAGGGTTGTCTTCAATCGCATTCATTGGACTGCCATGACCAATAAAAATAGCAGGGAGTTTAGTTTGTACGACAGACGTATTTACCGACATGATGATTTGACTCCACCTCAATTAGTTTCTTATTACAGCATACGCCGTTTAGTAAAAAACACAGTGGGCTAATTATGAGGATGATCATCAAAAAATTTGAAAAGGCCATCAAGGTGTGCAACTCAATGGCCTCAATATGATTCTATATGCTTAACAGACTACTTATTACCTAAATAACCAATATCGCTATTTAGGTGATATTCGAAATTTACCTACTCCTCGAAATATGATGAGGATTAGCTAGCTTTCTTTTTTTGCTCTTGCTGCAAACGGTACTGAACTAAATCTTCAATCGTCACAACGGTTAAACCATGCTGCCTACCAAAGACGACAACATCTGGTGTACGTGCCATAGAACCATCGTCATTAGTTAACTCACACAGAACACCTGCGGGTTTGAAACCAGCCATAGTGGCTAAGTCAATAGATGCTTCTGTATGACCACGGCGAGTTAATACGCCGCCTTCTCGACCGCGTAATGGGAATACATGGCCTGGATGATTTAAGTCTGAAGGTACTGCTTTATCTGCAATTGCTGCGCGGATAGTTGTGATACGGTCTGCGGCAGAAACCCCAGTGGTAACCCCTTTGGCAGCTTCAATTGTTACAGTAAAACCGGTTTGATTTTGGCTTGTGTTATTTTCCACCATCATTGGCAGCTCAAGCTGCTTGCGACGTTCTTCAGTGATACAAAGGCAAACAATCCCACTGCTATAGCGAATGGTAAATGCCATTTGTTCTGTTGTCATAGTTTCTGCGGCAAACACTAAGTCCCCTTCATTCTCACGATCTTCATCGTCAAGAACAAGGACACCTTTACCTTGGCGCAGAGCCTCGATAGCGTTTTCAACACGTTCGATAGGATTACCGAATTCGGAAAGTAGCGTATGATCCATGGTAAAAAACCTCTTAAATAGTTATTAACTAGTTACCAGAATCAAGGCAGTCTTAGGAGTACGAGAAATGATGAATAAACAAATAGCCAAGATGGCTATCAACTCATTCAGGTATGCAGAACAATATTGTGCAACACCGCACAAATATGCAGATACAGTTAATTCTCTCCCATCCGGACTATAACCGTCGGCTCCAGATTCACACTGGATCTGCTGACCTTTACCACAAAATGATAAAGCGCTCGCGGGCTTCATGCGCGTTGCATGTTACCGCCGGTGGGGACTTACACCCCGCCCTGAGATAAACGCAATTAATATAACGCCAATAATTCAAGTGCGCAACGATGAAGATCAAAATTGGCGAACAACTCACACTTTTAGTCAAAAAACATGAATAAAAACTTAGCGTTATAAAGGTTAATTTCACTGCTCTATTTATTTTTCCATTCTCTGTGACTAAAAGAGAAAAGGGCATTATCACTTGGGAGTAGAGATTGTTTGTGTTTAGAGTCGCAGAAAGTGACCAACGCAGTGATAGCTCTCAGTATGGCGTGGAAAAAGGTTTATTACCGCGACAAGAGGCATTACACTACTAATAATTATTTTTTGATTAATTAAGGACCCGCGAATGCTCGATCCGAAAAAACTGGAACAGGTGGCACGCCAAATCCAAGGTGCATTACCACAAGGCGTACGTGATCTAGGCGAAGACTTTGATAAAAAGCTGCGTTCTCTTTTACAGTCACAGCTCGGTAAACTGGATTTAGTCAGCCGAGAAGAATTTGATATTCAAACTCAAGTTTTATTACGCACCCGTGAAAAATTAGCCAAAATGGAACAGCGCGTCAGCGCATTAGAAGCCCATTTTAGCGAAGACAAAAACGAATAATCATTAAAAAACAAAAAAACCTCACTGGGTTTCAAACACCCAAGTGAGGTTTATCACTCGTAAATAATCAATTAGCTGGTTTTCATAATATTTTTAATGATATTGGTTGTTGAGATACCATCTTCAAAATTAAGCACTTTAACTTCACCTCCCGCAGCCCACACCTCAGCACTGCCCGCAATATCTTCTGGTTGATAATCACCACCCTTGACTAAGATATCCGGCAATACCTCTGCAATTAAGCGTTGTGGTGTATCTTCTTCGAAGGGAACCACCCAATCAACGGCGCCTAATGCTCCAAGTACTGCCATGCGTTGCTCTAATGGGTTTACAGGCCGAGTCTCTCCTTTTAAACGACGAGTAGATGCATCGCTATTTACTGCAACAATCAATCTATCACCTAATTTACGTGCATTTGCTAAATAAGATACATGCCCCGCATGCAAAATATCAAAGCAGCCATTGGTCATAACAACCCGTTCACCACGCTGCCTTGCGTTAGCAACTGCTTGTTTTAATTCGCTTTCGGTCATTACGCCAAAACCAGTATCCGCACGACCACGGATAGCATTTTCCAATTCAATTGGTGAAACGGTTGAAGTCCCTAATTTCCCGACTACAACACCTGCCGCAGCATTAGCGAGTGCGCACGCTTCATGTAACGGACGACCAGAAGCAATTGAAGCAGCTAATACCCCAATCACTGTGTCACCCGCCCCCGTGACATCAAACACTTCTTGCGCTTGGGTTGGTAAATGCAATGGGGCTTCATCACGACGAATTAAGCTCATCCCTTGCTCTGAACGAGTGATTAATAAAGCCGTTAGATCCAGAGATTGAAGCAACTTCATACCTTTTTCTTCAACATCTTGATTGTTCTTACAAGGCCCTACGATGGCCTCAAATTCTGACATATTTGGTGTCAGTAACGTGGCACCTCGATAACGCTCAAAGTTATTTCCTTTTGGGTCAATCAAGACAGGCACGCCTGCTTTATTTGCTAAAGCAATCATCTTTTCGACATGGGTTAAAGCCCCTTTTGCGTAGTCTGATAACACAAGCGCCCCAATATGCGGTAGCGCCTGTTCAATACGCTCTAACATCGGCTGAGCATCAACATTGTCAAAACCTTCTTCGAAATCAAGGCGGATCAATTGCTGATTACGCGATAATACACGCAATTTGGTGATCGTCGGATGCGTTGGGATCGCAACAAAATCACAACGTACTTGCACTGCATTTAAATTTTCAGTGAGTGCTTTCGCAGCATCATCAATACCCGTCAAACCAACAAGACGGGAATTTGCGCCTAATGACGCAATATTCATAGCAACGTTAGCTGCACCACCAGGGCGCTCTTCTACCATGGTCACTTTAACTACAGGAACAGGGGCTTCAGGTGAAATTCGGTTTGCAGGACCATGCCAATAACGGTCTAACATCACATCACCCACTACTAGCACACCGGCTTGTTTATAATCCGGAAGAGTTACTTTCATCCTGCACTCCAGTTTTCAAAAAGTCTGATAATAATTTGCAACAATACTAGCATATTGCGCTGTTTAGCTAAATAAAATGCCGTAAACTGCTGTCAGTGTTTACTCACCTAACCATTTTTGCCAACTGACTAAAACTTGCTGGCGTTCTTCAGCAAACTGGCTGATGTTGACTCGGCTTGGCAATGACTGCAAGGCTAAATGGTGTAATTCATTACGCATTGTGACATAGGCATAAGTTAACGCCGCCGCTTCATCTTCTGACATAATGTTATATTGGGTCATTAGTTCGAAAATACGGACGTTATCCGACCAACGCGTCAATGCTGCATTTTGCGAAGCAAACCGTAAGACTAAATACTGAGCAATAAACTCAATATCGGTGATCCCTCCAGGGTCCGCTTTTAAATCAAATTCATCGTCTTGGTGGCTACCTAAGTGTTGGTGCATTTTCAATCGCATATCACGTACTTGCTGTTGCAAGACTTGTGGTTCCCTAAGCATACAAAGAGTTTCATGGCGAGTTAACGCAAATTGTTGCTGTAAATTAGCATCACCAAATACCATTCTAGCGCGTATTAATGCTTGATGTTCCCACGTCCAAGCATCATTTTTTTGGTAATCATCAAAAGATTGGATTGTGCTTACCAACATCCCCGACTCACCAGACGGCCTTAAGCGCGCATCAACTTCATATAAAACACCTGAAGCGGTTCTAGTACTAAATAGGTGAATAATGCATTGGGCAACACGTAAATAAAACTGCCGTGCATCAATGGAACGATCACCATTTGTGACCACATTTAATGGGCAGTCAAATAAGAAAACCAAGTCTAAGTCAGAGCTATAGCCTAATTCCCATCCCCCTAACTTCCCATAACCTAACACAGCAAAACCATATTGTTTTTTATCTTGCTGCGCTAAATGCGCAGGTTCGCCATAGCGCCTTACCATCTTTTGCCAAGCTTGATGAACAACCGCATCAATAATCGCTTCAGCTAAGTAAGTTAAGTGATCACTCACTTTCATGACTGGCAATACACCTGAAATATCTTCGGCTGCGATACGTAATAACTGTGCTTGCTTAAATTGGCGTAGCGCTTCGAGTTGCTGTTCCTCATCTTCTTCAGGAATTCGCATTAAATATTGGCGCAATTCATCACGATAAGCGGTTAATGGTAGGGGTTGATATAAAGATTGTGGGTCAAGTAGTTCATCCAGTAATAATGGGTGACGAGCAAGTTGTTCTGCTATCATCGGCGATGCTGCGCATAAGCGAATGACATGCGTCAAAACTTCATCAAATTCAAGCATTAGTTCAAGGTAAGTAGTACGGCTGACAATACTTAATAGTAATGGTGTCATCCGTTCGATCACCTGACCTGCATCGTCACGCTCACCAACTTTAGCTAATAATTTAGGCATTAAATCATCAAGCACATCACGCCCTCGAGGGCCAATGGTGCGCTTGTTAAGATCATGACGAAACATTAAAATGCCATGGATTATTTTTTGCGCGACATCTTCATTTTTAGATGGCAAATATGTCGCTAACTCTTCTTTCGATAACTCGCTTTGCCAAAGTGTAATATAAATCTCATTGAAGGTATCTGAACCTTCATCTTCATCGTCCTGACCGATTTGCTCGGCAAATATGAGATGGACGGCGGCCATTTTTTGGCTCAACACATGATAAAATGTTTGCCAATCGCTGTAACCCATTCCCCATGATAAACGCGCTTGGTTTAAATCATCATCAGGAAGTGTTTGAGTTTGTTGGTCATCAATACTTTGCAGTAAATTTTCGACTCTACGCAAAAAAAGGTAGCTATCTTGCAGAGTATCGACTTGATCGTCGGTTAATAGTGCTAATTCGCGTATACCTTGCAAAGTCGTAAATAAGGATTGCGACTGCAAAACAGGCTCTCGCCCTCCGCGAATAAGCTGAAAAACTTGTGAGATAAATTCAACTTCACGTATCCCCCCTGCACCTAATTTGATGTTATTCACCAACCCGCGACGCCGAACTTCCCGTTCAATCATATTTTTCATATTACGCAGCGATTGGATCACACTAAAATCAATATAGCGGCGATAGACAAAAGGACGCAAAAGCTTACGTAAACTTTGAGCATAATGAAGGCTGTCTGCCCCCATAATCCGTGCTTTGACCATCGCATAGCGTTCCCAATCTCGCCCTTGTTCTTGATAATAATCTTCAAGGGCTGAGAAACTGAAAACTAACGGGCCACTCTCACCAAATGGCCGCAAACGCATATCAACCCGATACACAAAACCCTGTGCGGTGACTTGGTCAAGTACCCGAATTAATTTTTGCCCTAAACGCGTAAAAAACTGTGCATTGTCTAGCTCTTTTCGGCCACCTTGGGTTACACCGTTTTCAGGATACGCAAAAATCAGGTCAATATCAGATGAAAAATTAAGTTCCCCGCCACCTAATTTACCCATGCCTAGCACTAATAATGGCTGCGGCTTTCCTTCAAGGTTACAAGGCGTTCCCCAAGATTGGCTATATTCCCGATACAGCCAATCCCTAGCAGCAACAACCAGTGTTTCTGCTAATACACTTAATTGATAAATTGTCTCTTTTTGGGTGCTTATCTCTAATATTTGCATCCATGCGCAACGCACTAACATATGATGACGAAATGTGCGTAACACCTGCATCAAATGCTCTTCCTCCGTGACGGGCAACATTTCTTGCGCTAACCATGTTGCGTAACTTTTCCATTCATCGGCTTTCGGAGGTTGAGAACGAATTTCAAGTAAAAAGCGCGAATGCGCTAAAACCTGCTGAAATACAAAATCACTGAACGTAAGCACTTGGGTTTCTTGCTCATTTAAGGGCAGTAACTCATGAGCTTGTTCGGCTATTTGACTTAAAACACGTTCACTTTGGGCTCGCAGCAAATTAGGAAAAGAGAGCATTTTATCAATACCTTATTGAGCTTCTTGATAAGTTAAAGCACTTAGCCATTGAATAAAGGCTAATTTGCACTTTAACCATTGGCTACTATAGCAAAAATCCTCAGCACTGATGGCTTCATTCGCAATATCTAAACGCAACTGTTCTAACGGCGTATCGTGCACAAAGTGAGGCGCAGAATTTTGATAATGAACTAAAAAGGCTTGCACAAAACGCAAAAACTCAGAAAAACCCTGCCGAGCATCACTTTCACCAGCTAACCAATATGCTTCGTGTTGCTGGCAAAGTAACTGCATATGAGTCAATGATTTTTCAATAGGTTGTTCTTCGTAATCAAATATGGCATCCGGCCGTGTTAATGGTGTAGTAGTCGGGTTAATCAATGAGTAACCTCGGGCTGCTTTGCTGACAGATGAGAGGTGAAGGCCATCAATATCGGCAATTTTTTTGGCTAGATTGAGTACGTCTGCGATAAAGCCTTTTTTAAGTTCCAATTCAAACTCTTGAATGGGTAGATCTTTTGCTCCGGCAGAAATCTCACCTTGGTCTAAAACAACCTCAATTTCACTATCTTCAAACGTGACAAGCCACTTTTCACGGGTAAAATTAGTACTAAAAAGTATACTAAGTTCAGATTGTAGCTGAGCGACATCCGTCCCTTCCGGCCAAATTTCCGTTGGAAATGCCGCTAAGTTAAGCTCTGGCGAATCAATATCAACATTAAATTCAGGGCGTTGATGTAGCCCACCAATTGCCTGCCCCGCTGTTTTAATCGTCATTTCGTAGCGACCATCACAACCGCGGATGCGTAACCCCATATCCCATTGACGCAATTGTCTTTTTTCTGTATCAAAATAGATATTGGTTAACTTAGTTGGCTCACTGTATTGGTGGGAAAGTGTAGAAATACACTGGCGAACAGCCTCGATTGCACACCCTTTTGCGGCTAATTTGAGTTCAACCTCTACGTGGCTCATACATATCCTTAATTGATTATTTCACTGCCATCATATTACCCCAATCAAGCCAAGCAGAGAAAAGAAACTATCTATAAATCAAAAATTCTACCTATTACATTTCTTTCAGAGAGTTATATTGTAAATGAGATAAAAAGAAGTGTAATTTAGACAGTTAGGATAGTTCTCATTATCCTTTAGAGCATGAATACATCGATGTTTAGAGTTTGCACCTACACACTTTACTTATTAGTATTCAATGAATATAAAATTCACTCACCACAAAAGACTGTAAATACCATGCGAAAAATTCCATTATTATTAATTTCACTCATGGGGCTAGGCCTTTCCTTAAATGCACACGCAGCAGAAAAACGTTATGTATCAGATGACCTATCAACTTACGTTCATAGTGGCCCTGGTACAAATTACCGCATTGTTGGCACACTTAATGCGGGAGAAACGGTTGAGCTGATCTCCACAGATAATAAATTTGCGCAAATCAAAGATCAAAAAGGCAGAACTGTTTGGCTACCTGTAGACCAATTAAGTAATACCCCAAGCATGAAAACGCGTATTCCTGAATTAGAGGCTGAAAATCAAAAACTACGTCAACAATTAGATAGCATTGACAATACATGGAATACCCGTACCGCAGAAATGCAACAAAAAGTGGCGGATAACGACAATATCGTTAACCAGCTAAAAGCTGAAAATGAAAAACTAAAAAATGAATTAATTAAATCAGGTAAAAAACTGGAAATAGCAGAGGTCAACTTGGATGATCGCCGCCGTGAGTTGATTTTACAATGGTTTATGTATGGTGGAGGCGTTGCTGGAGCGGGGTTAGTTTTTGGTTTAATTTTACCTCACATCATCCCTCGTCGTAAAAAACGTAATAATGGTTGGATGTAACAAAGGTCATTAATATGCAAGTTTATCTCGTTGGTGGCGCCGTGCGGGACCAACTCCTTGGTCTTCCTATTTCTGATAGGGATTTTGTGGTAGTTGGTACAACCCCAGAAGCTATGCTTGAGCAAGGTTTTCAACAAGTAGGGAAAGATTTCCCCGTTTTTTTGCATCCGAAAACTCATGAGGAATATGCGCTAGCCAGAACTGAGCGTAAAACCGGCGCTGGCTATACTGGCTTTAGTTGTTATAGCGCCCCGGATGTCACCATTGAAGATGACTTATTACGGCGAGACCTAACCATTAATGCAATGGCACAAAGTGATTCTGGCGAAATTATTGACCCGTTTAACGGCATCAAAGACTTAGAAAACCGGTTATTACGTCATGTATCTAGTGCATTTTCAGAAGACCCGTTACGGGTATTGCGTGTAGCCCGTTTTGCTGCACGCTATTTCGAATATGGTTTCTCTATCGCACCTGAAACTTTAGCACTAATGCAATCTATGGCGGCAACGGGGGAATTAAGCCACCTAACCGCTGAACGTGTTTGGGCAGAAACAGAAAAAGCACTGAAATCAAGCTCACCCCAAGTTTATTTCGACGTATTGCGTCAATGCGGTGCACTTCGCGTCCTTTTTCCGGAAATTGATGGCTTATTTGGTGTTCCCGCCCCCGAAAAATGGCATCCAGAAATTGATACAGGGGTTCATACCTTGATGGTCATGAAGGTTATCGCAACCTTATCTGATGATATCGATATTCGCTTTGCTGCGCTCTGCCATGATGTAGGTAAAGCATTAACGCCCCCTTCCGTTTGGCCCAGTCATCCTAATCATGGGGAAAATGGAGTCGTACTCATTGAAAAACTTTGTGATAGATTGAGGGTGCCTAGTAGCGCCCGTGATCTGGCTCGCCTTGCAGCTCGCTACCATGATAAAATTCATATTATCAATAAGCTACCTGCAAATGATTTAATTGCGGTTATGGACGGATTAGATAGTTGGCGCAAACCTGAACGAATTACGCAATTAAGTTTAATCAGTGAAGCCGATGCAAGAGGCAGATTAGGCCTTGAGCAACAAGCCTATCCACAAGGGGAATTTCTCAGACAAGCATTTGCAATTGCGCGTGCTGTTGAGGTCAAACCGATTATTGAACAAGGGTTTACAGGGCCGGAAATTCGCCAAGAACTAACACGGCAGCGTATTCAAGCTGTGCAAGATTGGCTGAAACAACAGCAAATAATGGTAATAGCTTAGTAAGCCATGGTCATACTGGCGGTATAACACCGCCAGTCGCCGTTTAAGCGGTTTTAATTCCCCTTTCGATTACTACCCCCACTTGGCGTGCGCGAGCGACTGCGCCCGGCTTAGCCACCCTGATTCGTACCCATGGGCTTTTAAACTGAGTCAATAAGAGCTGAGCGACTTCTTCAGCCACTCGCTCGACTAAACCAAATTTATTTTCCTCTACATAGCTGATAATGGCTTGGCTGACTTGTGCATAATCCAAGCAGTACTCAACATTATCGCTCATAGACGCGCGTTGGTTGTCCCATCCCATTTCGATATCGAGCACTAATTTTTGTTCAATATCTTGTTCCCAGTCATATACACCTATCGTGGTGATGACTGATAATTGTTCAATAAATACGATATCCATCACGTCATTTTCTCATTTATGTACTGAATTGATACCACTTCGGCAAAAATATGCGTATTATCCAAGGCTGAAGTGAATATATGGCCTTAACCGTTTTTGGAGTTAGCTATGAGTGCAACCGCGCTTGGCATGATAATCTTCGCCTATCTATGTGGATCAGTTTCGAGTGCGATACTGATCTGCCGTTTGGCGAGACTACCCGATCCCCGTCAACACGGCTCTGGTAACCCCGGTGCAACTAACGTATTACGTGTCGGTGGCAAAGCTGCCGCTGCTGCTGTTCTTATTTGCGATGTATTAAAAGGTATGGTCCCAGTTTGGCTTGCTTATTATTTAAATGTGCAACCATTCTATCTTGGGTTTGTCGCAATTGCAGCTTGCCTTGGGCATATTTATCCTGTTTTCTTCCATTTTAAAGGCGGGAAAGGCGTTGCTACCGCTTTTGGCTCAATTGCTGCTATTGGTTGGGACTTATCTGGGTTAGTCGCTGGTACATGGTTACTCACTGTACTGCTAAGCGGCTATTCCTCATTAGGGGCAATTGTGAGTGCGCTACTGGCACCATTTTACGTATGGTGGTTTAAGCCTGAATTTACTTTCCCTGTCGCAATGTTATCTTGCTTAGTCCTTGTGCGCCATCATGGCAACATACAACGTCTTTGGCGCGGTCAAGAAAGCCGGATTTGGCAAAAACTAAAAAATAAAAAGCAAAAAACCAATAAAGAAATTGCCCAAGAAGCCAAAGAACAAGAACTCGACGATTAATCCCCCCTCTTTTCTATCATGATAAAAACGAGCTGAAAATTCAGCTCTTTTTTTATCGTTTCATTTTCATCACAGACTGCCTAAAACACCGAATAATAACAGCAGGGTTATATCTCACCTTAAAACTGTACTGGCAGCAATTTGTGCTGCGTTACATTTTTGCCATAACTAGCGCACACTTTTAATAAAAAGTTAATTTATTGCAAATTTATTACTAAGGAATATTTAAAAAGTGTCGACTATATAAAAGCAAAATTAAACAATAATAATGGTATTTATATGAGCAGAACCCCTTATATCACTCAAAATGAACATATGTTAGACGAAAACATCACGTTAATGACTACTAGCGATTTACAAGGCAACATTGTTAGTGCTAATGATTTTTTTGTGCAAGTCAGTGGCTATGAATTAGATGAATTATTAACACGTCCTCACAATATTATTCGTCATCCCGATATGCCTAAAGAAGCTTTTGCTGATATGTGGGCCACATTAAAAAAAGGAGAACCTTGGACCGGCATTGTCAAAAACCGACGTAAAAATGGCGATCACTACTGGGTTAGAGCCAATATCGTCCCGATTAAACGTCAAGGCAAAATTACAGGTTATATGTCGATCCGAACACGCGCGACTCGCCAAGAAATTGCGACTGTTGAACCGCTCTATGCCGCAATGAATCGAAATAAATGTCAGCGTAAAATAGTTAAGGGGCTTGTGCTTTCCAAAAAAATGCCGTTTCACTTCTCCACTTTTTCTACACGTTGGCGCATTCGATTAACCATGAGTTTACTATTGATATTTTGGCTAGTCATGGCGAGCTTAGCTGGGTTACAAGCGCTGCCATTTACCATCGCCAGTGCTTGTACACTTATTACGCTAATTATTGGCAATATTGCCTTTGAAAGAATGCTCGCTAAACCACTGGAAAACATTGCGACACAGGCTTTAAGTATTGCTCGAGGCGAACGCCATAGCATTCACCATATGCAACGTACCGATGAAATAGGGCTGATTTTACGCTCAATCGGCCAATTGGGGCTAATATGTCGCTGGTTAATCAAAGATGTCTCTGCACAAGTGGATAGTGTACGAAAAGGCAGTGAATCTTTAGTTTCCGATTGCCATGAGCTAGATACCCATACCCAGCAAACAGTCGGTTATATGCAACAAACTGTTGCTACTATGAACCAAATGGCAGTTTCCGTAAAAATGAATGCAGACAACACGGTTCAAGTTGATCAGCTTTCTAATGCAACCAGCGAAACCGCAGTTAGCGGTGGCGCGATGATGGAAGCTGTTGTTGATACCATGGATGAAATTGTCCGCAGTACAAGTAAAATTAATTCAATCACCGATGTCATCAAAGATATCGCTTTTCAAACCAACATATTAGCACTAAATGCCGCTGTAGAAGCCGCTCGTGCAGGTGAGCAAGGCAAAGGCTTTGCTGTGGTTGCTAATGAAGTACGTAGCCTAGCAAGCCGCAGTGCTAGCGCAGTGAATGATATTCGTGAACTCATTAACGATTGCGAAAAGAAAGTTAACTCAGGGAAAGAACAAGTGCACACCGCTGGTGACACGATGAAAGATATCGTCGACCAGATACAAAATGTCACTCAATTAATTACGCATATTAGCCAAGCCACTTCTGAACAAGCCGCTGGCATTGCTGACATTACACAAGCCGTTAGTGAACTAGAAACCATTACGCAGCAAAGCACATTGTTAGTTGAACAAAGCACAGAAACGTCGAACATGGTCAAAGGGCGTTCAATTCGATTAGAAGAAGCGGTTACTGTCTTACATTGATATTTGAGGGATAACAAATGGGCTGCACAGCAGCCCTAATATTATTTTTCTAGCGGAGGTAGTTCAGCAAGTGGCCAACGTGGGCGCACTGTAATACCTAACCCTGTGCTTGCCCCCCCTTTCAAGCGGATAAGACCGGCTAGTGCAATCATCGCGCCGTTATCGGTGCAAAACTCAGGACGTGCATAAAACACTTCGCCCCCACGCTGCTTCAAGACCTCGTCCATTTTTGCTCTTAACGCTCGGTTGGCACTCACCCCACCGGCCATCACTAAACGTTTGAACCCCGTTTGCTCCAGCGCGCGTTTGCATTTGATTGCGAGAGTGTCGACTACCGCATCTTCAAAAGCCCTAGCAATATCAGCTCGGGTTTGGTCGTCATCCGAATTTTCACGGATCGTATTTGCTGCAAAGGTCTTTAAACCTGAAAAGCTGAAATCAAGCCCAGGCCTATCCGTCATTGGTCTTGGAAACACAAAACGCCCTGCGGTTCCTTGTTGTGCCATACGAGATAAAACGGGGCCACCAGGATAGTCTAAACCTAGTAATTTAGCTGTTTTATCAAACGCTTCACCTGCTGCATCATCAATAGATTCACCAAGAAGCGCATATTCACCGACCCCTGTCACGCTTATTAATTGGGTATGCCCACCAGAAACAAGGAGTGCTACAAAGGGAAATTCTGGGCTTTTTTCTTCTAGCATTGGCGCTAGCAAATGGCCTTCCATATGATGAACGGCTACCGCAGGCACATTCCATGCAAAAGCCAATGACCGGCCAACCGTTGCCCCCACCATTAAAGCACCAACCAGCCCTGGTCCAGCAGTATAAGCTACCGCATCGATATCTTCACGAGTCAGGTTAGCTTCTTTCAGCGCGGCCTGAATCAGAGGGACTGTTTTACGGATATGATCACGGGAAGCCAACTCCGGTACTACGCCACCATAATCGGCATGCACTTTAATTTGGCTGTATAATTGATTAGCCATTAGGCCAAGCTCATCATCATAGATTGCGATACCAGTTTCATCGCAAGAGGTTTCGATACCTAAAACACGCATTGCACTACCCTTGTTTATTGCATGACCGCAAGTCTATCACTATTTTCGCTCAATCGCGTAATTAATGTTGTCAAAAGGCTGACTTTCATTGCTGTATAGTCTATAATCAGCCCCCTGTAATAAAAATTTCGTGTGGCTAATTCTCATTATTATCTGGTTTTGTTTACTTTTTCATCGAACAAGCAACAAATCAGGTGATCTTGTGTGATTCAATTTTATACGGCACTTTACAAACCCGTACTCATTGAAGTAAAATTCCGCACCATTTTAAATGAAGGCTGGTGAATCAATACCAGCAACAAACCGATTTCTATTGAGGTGAGAGGCACATGCCGGTAATTAAAGTACGTGAAAACGAGCCATTCGACGTTGCACTACGTCGTTTCAAACGTTCCTGTGAAAAAGCAGGGGTTTTAGCTGAAGTTCGTCGTCGTGAATTCTATGAAAAACCAACGACTGAACGTAAACGCGCTAAAGCATCTGCTGTAAAGCGTCACGCTAAGAAACTGGCTCGCGAAAACGCACGCCGTACTCGTCTGTACTAGTTGATTGCGGTGAAAACCGCATTCATAAGTAGACGATAGCTAATACAAAACTTTAGTTTCTCTCGTAGTCACTCAGTTTTCGTAGTAGTAAATAGCTAAGCAGTTAAAGGCCGTGCTTTCCTCAAGGAAGCGCGGCTTATTATCGTTCATCAACAGGCGAAAAAGAGGCTTATGGCTGGACGAATTCCGCGTTCATTTATCAATGATTTGTTAGCAAGAACAGACATCATTGATTTAGTCGATGCAAAAGTCCCGTTAAAAAAACAGGGTAAAAATCATCACGCTTGTTGTCCGTTCCATAATGAGAAAACCCCTTCTTTTACTGTTAACAGTGAAAGGCAGTTTTATTATTGTTTTGGTTGTGGAGCCCACGGCAACGCTATCGATTTTTTAATGAATTATGACAAACTTGATTTTGTCGAAGCAATTGAAGAACTATCAGCACTGCATGGTCTTGATGTACCTTATGAAAAAGGGACTGGAGCAAGCCAAATAGAACTACATCAACGGCAAAACCTGTATCAGTTGATGGAGAAAATTAATCAATTTTACTGCGCTGCCTTAAATCATCCCTCGGCTAGTAAAGCCATAGATTATTTAAGCCAACGTGGTTTAAGTGCCGAAATTATTGAGCATTTTTCAATTGGTTTCGCCCCTGCGGGGTGGGATAATTTACTCAAGAAATTCGCAGTAAACCCAGAAAGTCGCAAACAGCTTGATGATGCAGGCATGTTAGTGACCAATGATAACGGCCGAATCTATGACCGCTTTAGAGAGCGGGTCATGTTCCCAATTAGGGATAGGCGCGGTCGAGTGATTGCATTTGGTGGGCGGGTTTTAGGGGATGCATTACCTAAATACTTAAACTCCCCCGAAACAGATATTTTCCATAAAGGCCGTCAGTTATTTGGCCTATATGAAGCGACACAAAATAATAATGAATTAGCTAAGTTGTTGGTTGTTGAAGGTTATATGGATGTTGTTGCCCTTGCCCAGTATGATATCCGCTACGCGGTTGCCTCATTGGGAACATCGACAACATCAGAACATATTCAGCTACTTTATCGTTCTACAGATACTGTTATCTGCTGTTATGATGGAGACCGAGCTGGCCGAGAAGCTGCATGGCGGGCGCTGGAAACAGCTCTTCCTTATCTAACTGACGGCCGCCAACTTCGTTTTATGTTTTTACCCGATGGTGAAGACCCCGATTCATTAGTACGCAAAGAAGGTAAAGAGTCTTTTGAGCAACGCATGAAAGATGCTCAAACACTTTCTGCATTTTTATTTGATTCACTTGTGCCACAAGTTGACCTGAAAACTCAAGAAGGGAAAGCAAAATTTAGTAAACTTGCTATCCCATTGATTAAACAGATACCGGGCGAAACTCTGCGCCTTTATATGGCTCAAGAGCTAGGAAATTTTATTGGTATACCGGATATTTCTCAGGTTCTTGCTATGATTGATAGAGAGAGCAAAGAACCAGTTAACTATCAGGCACCAAAATTAAAACCAACCACAATGCGAATATTAATCGCGCTGTTGGTACAAAATCCGAACTTTTCGGAACTCGTTCCCTCATTGGAGGGAATTGCCCATATTCAAATGCCGGGGCTTTCTCTATTTCAGGAATTGGTTGATGTATGCCGTTCCACCCCCGGGATGACTACTGGGCAGTTGCTAGAGCGTTATCGTGATAATAAATTTTCGAAACAGCTTGAAAAACTAGCAACATGGAACGATATAGAAATAGAGGAGATAGCGGAAAATACCTTTATAGATGCCTTAAATCATCTATTTAATAGCGCACTTGACGAACGTTTCGACTATTTAATAGCAAAAGAACGAACTGAAGGGCTGACCCCAGAAGAGCGCGAAGAAGTCCGCTTAATCACTCTCTCAAGAGTGAAAACATAATATAACCAAGACAGAATTAATATTTAAAACGGCTTAAGTGCCGATAAACACAAGGCAGATGCCTGTAAAACGCTACGAAAAATAAAGGGCGTAGCGAAATAATAAATGTTCCCTTTGTATGTTCTTGTTGGCCGAATGTTTCGCCGACCGACACCAATCTAAATACTCAGAAGTGTGGATACCGTCTTATGGAGCAAAACCCGCAGTCGCAGCTTAAGCTACTCGTAACCAAGGGTAAAGAGCAAGGTTACTTAACCTATGCCGAGGTCAACGACCATCTGCCGGAAGATATCGTCGATTCAGATCAAATCGAAGATATCATTCAGATGATTAATGACATGGGCATCCAGGTCATGGAAGAAGCACCTGATGCCGATGATTTAATTTTGGCTGAGAATACTTCCGATACTGATGAAGATGCAGCAGAAGCCGCTGCACAAGTGCTGTCCAGTGTTGAAAGTGAAATTGGCCGTACAACTGACCCAGTGCGCATGTATATGCGTGAAATGGGGACTGTCGAGCTTCTCACCAGAGAAGGCGAAATCGACATCGCAAAACGTATTGAAGATGGGATTAATCAGGTTCAGTGCTCTGTGGCTGAATATCCTGAAGCTATCACTTATCTTCTTGAGCAATACGACCGCGTTGAAGCAGGTGAAAGTCGTTTATCTGACTTAATCACTGGCTTTGTTGACCCTAATGCGGAAGAAGACCTCGCACCAACAGCAACACATGTTGGTTCTGAATTGCCACAAGAAGAATTAGATAAAGACGAAGAAGACGAAGAAGAGGAAGAGGAAGAAGAAGAGGACGATAACAGCATCGACCCTGAATTAGCTCGCCAAAAATTCTCTGACCTTCGTGAGCAATACGAAAAAACGCGTCAACATATTAAGCAATATGGTCGTAGTGATGCGAAAACAGCGGCAGCCATTGAACAGCTTTCAGAGGTGTTCAAAGAATTCCGCTTAGTACCAAAACAATTTGACTACTTAGTCAATAACATGCGTGAAATGATGGATAGAGTTCGTACTCAAGAACGTACCATCATGAAACTGTGTGTTGAACAATGCAAAATGCCAAAGAAAAACTTCATCACTTTATTCAGCGGCAATGAAACAAGTGAGACTTGGTTAACCGCTGCAAAAGCGATGAACAAACCTTGGTCTGAAAAACTGATTGAAGTTGAAGAAGAAATCCTGCGTTGTTTACAAAGATTGCGTCATATTGAAGAAGAAACAGGCCTGACGATTGAACAGGTGAAAGATATCAACCGTCGTATGTCTATCGGTGAGGCAAAAGCGCGCCGTGCGAAAAAAGAGATGGTTGAAGCGAACTTGCGTTTGGTTATTTCTATCGCGAAGAAATATACCAACCGTGGCTTGCAGTTCCTTGACCTCATTCAAGAAGGTAACATCGGTCTGATGAAAGCCGTTGATAAGTTTGAATATCGCCGTGGTTATAAGTTCTCAACTTATGCAACTTGGTGGATACGTCAGGCTATCACGCGTTCAATCGCTGACCAAGCACGTACTATCCGTATCCCGGTTCATATGATTGAAACTATCAATAAACTGAACCGTATCTCTCGTCAAATGCTGCAAGAAATGGGCCGTGAGCCATCGCCAGAAGAACTGGCAGAACGTATGCTAATGCCGGAAGATAAAATTCGTAAAGTCCTGAAGATTGCTAAAGAGCCAATCTCAATGGAAACGCCTATCGGTGATGATGAAGATTCACATTTAGGTGATTTTATTGAAGATACCACTTTAGAACTGCCTTTAGACTCTGCGACATCGGAAAGCTTACGCTCTGCAACTCATGAAGTATTAGCAGGTTTAACTGCTCGTGAAGCGAAAGTTCTACGTATGCGTTTTGGTATCGATATGAATACCGATCACACCCTTGAGGAAGTCGGTAAACAGTTTGACGTTACCCGTGAGCGTATTCGTCAGATTGAAGCAAAAGCATTACGTAAATTACGTCATCCAAGCCGCTCAGAAGTGCTACGCAGCTTCCTTGATGAATAATTTATTATTTAACACCTGCTTCGGCAGGTGTTTTTTTATGCATACTAATTCACCATAAAACTATTTAGCCCACCTCACTTTTACCATTAGGCATAATGTTGCCAGAATAGCCATTGCTCCGCCTAACATCGCCAAATTAAAACCGGACACAAAGGCTGACCGAGTAATTTGCTCAATAAACAAAGATGGAACGCGAGAGGAAGTTTGAATCAACTGTTCGATTTCCTGTACCGATAGGATACCAACTAGCCTGTCATCATGGCGTAATTTACCAATGGCATGCTGGGTCATTAATGTCCCTAACAAAGCAATTCCTAACGTCATACCAGTTTGCCGCAATGCATTCATAACCGCGGATGCAATTCCCGAATAGGCTTTTTCAACACTAGCCATCACTAATGCACCAATTGCAGGCGTCGACATTCCCATCCCTGCACCTAATATAAATAATATCACCGCAATCGGAGGATAGGCTGTTTCAGAATTAACACGCGTGAATAATAAGGAAGCGAAAGCAATAAAAATAAAGCCTAGGATCATCAGATTTCTGACGCTCATATAGCGCGAGAGTTTACTAAATGAGAATGAAAAAATAGCCATAGCAATAAACTCTGGCGCCATTCTTATCCCCGCATCAAACGCTCCCCACCCCTGTCCTTTTTGTAAAAATAGGGCGATAAAAAATACATTGCTATAAGTCGCAAAACCGAGCGCAAAAGAAGCCATATTATATTGAAAGAAAAAAGGGTTCTGTTTGAATAGAAAAATCGGCAATAATGGCCTCTCTATGCGACGTTCAACATAGATAAACCCGATACTCGCTATTACTGAGATAATTAATCCGCTAAGTGTTATATAATTTCCCCAGCCTTGCTCACCAGCTTCTATCAAAGCAAAAGTTAATCCACCTAAAGCCACAATGCTCAAACTTTGCCCTATTGGGTCTAATGCAGCTTTGTCAGGGTCAGCACTTTCTTGAATACCTAACCAGCCTAATAATAATGTCAGCAACCCGATTGGAATATTGATCCAAAAGATCGTTGTCCAATTGAAGCTATCAACTAAAAAACCACCTAAAATTGGGCCAATGATCAGAGACAGTGCACTCACTGCTGACCAAATGCCAATAATTCTTATCCGTTCAATATCATTGGTAAATGCTTGGGAAATTATAGAAAGAGCCCCGGGAATTAACGCACCGGCTGCTATCCCTTGTATTGCCCTACCTGTAATCAATATTTCAGGGGATGTTGACAATGCACAGATAGCCGAGCCTAAAGTAAAAATGACAATGCCTATTAACCATACTTTCTTTCGCCCATAACGATCACTTATTGGCCCTACAGAAAGAAGTAATGCCGATAAACATAGTGCATAAGCATCAATAACCCATTGTAGCATCGACATACTCACGTTTAATTCACGCCCAATAGCTGGTAATGCAACATTCACGATACTGATATCTAGCGTTGCCATAAAGGTGCCTAAACAAACTGCTAAGATCAAAAAAAGCCGTCTCATTTTATTTTCCTCGTCCCGATCATGGCAACATGATAATACTCGACCGACCGACGGTCAATCAAAATGAGAACAAATATCATTTGAATGTTTTTATCTTTTTTACTTATAAAAAACGACCTTAAGGTCGTTTGATGTGAACATGAGTTTTAATCTTTATGCTACTGGTGTTTCATGAAGATAAACCCAATAGCATTTCTCTGCTTCAACTCTAATACATGCAGTTGAAATTCTTAATGTTTCAACCCCATCATTAAGCTGTTTTTCTTGATATTGCACCCAACAATACTGGTTATCTTCGCGTAACGGAAGCATATTAAGGCACCTTGTACTAAATGAAGTTTTGTTGCCTATATTACTGCTAAATAATGTGTTCACTTTATCAAGCCCAATACTTTGCCCTTGAATTGTGACCATTTTAAAGTTGTCATCAAAACTGGCTAATAGAGGGGCTAAACTTTTATCGTCATCACGGCCAGTAAATACATTTTCAATTAAAGTATGCAGGTCAACCACGCTTTGCAGCGCTTTTTTCATTGTTTCGCTCATTTATTTTTCCTTTATGACTGAAATTAACGAGAATAGCCCAAGTATTGAAGCAATTAAAAATGTATATTGGTAACGTAGTAAATCACTAGAAAAAGTAGTTAAACTAAATATAGAAATTAATACCACCGCCCCAACACTAAACGCCACTTGGCGATTAATATTCCATAACACACTGCCTTGTAGTAAATCTTTATCTTTAAAGTCCATCAATGAGCTAATTTGTGCGGTATTCGTACATAAACCTCCACCTGTTCCCATTAATAGATAAGCAATAACAAGTAAGCTTAATTGATCTAAATTCGATACCCAGTAGAGAAAAAATATTCCCAAACTGTGTAGTAAAATTCCAATAACAAATAACTGCTTTTTCCCGATACGCTGATACAGTTTCCCACCACTAGTCATTGAAACTAAAGCGCCTACAGCATACAGCACCATAAATAGCCCTGTCTGCCCCGCACTAAACCCAAGGTTCACTTGTAAGTTAAATATATTCAGTAAATTTACGCCTGTAAAAACCCCCGGTACTGCATAATAAACAATAAAAGCAGTACGTAGGTTCGCATTCTTTAATAACTGAAAATTTAGAATAGGTTCACGGCATTTCTTTGCGTATTGTAGATAAAAAATAAATACTAATACTGAAACCGTAAAGCTCAATATGGCTAATGAAATACTGTGATAATCGTTGTAGAACGAAAATGACAATAATAAACATAATAAACTGATACTCACCATTAATAGACCTAAAATATCAGGTTTTTCTCTGGTTTTCTTACTCTCATTTTTTACCCATATCCAAGCAAGAAATGCAGTTAATAATGAAAAAGGAAGATTCGAATAAAAAATCCAATTCCACGATAAAGAATCAATAATTAAGCCACCTATTGCAGGTGAAAATGCAGGTGCTATTAACGCAACCGTCATTATCAAGGTAGAGATCCGTTGGCGATCATTATTTGGAAATAATGCAAAAACTAATGCCTGACCGACCGGTATTAATAATCCCCCTGCCATTCCTTGCGTAAAACGCCAAAAAATTAATTGATAAATTGATCCACTCGCCCCACTTAACCACACAGCTAAAGAAAAAAGCAGCATTGAATAACACAATAATTTTCGGTGACCTAGCCTACCCGCAAGCCACAAACTCATTGGCATCACCAAAACGAGTCCTAAAATATAAGCATTTGCTACCCAAGCCACCTGAGATTGGCTGGCTGAAAATGAAAATGCGATATCAGGTAAGGCAATAGCCGACATAAAAATGTTAATACAATCAATAAAGAAACCAAGTAAAAAGACTGTCGCTATTTTGTATCGATAAGTCATACACTTCCTCCGGTGGCAAAGAATAGAGTTAGGGTCTTTCTTTGTCGATGCAAAGGAAGTAAAATCATTGTTTAATAAAAACAAACAATCGACTCTATTATGCAAAAAAATTTCAAGCAGATTATTAGCTTTCTACAAGTGGTTGATTCCGGTTCATTCACTAAAGCCGCAGATATTTTAGGGCTAAGCCGTTCTATGGTTAGTGTCGATATCAAGCAATTAGAAGCTCAGCTTAATGTCAGCTTGTTAACACGAAATACACGAAATATTGCATTAACAGAGGTGGGAAAACATTTTTATGACGACTTTAAACGTATTCAAAGCCAAATAGATGAAGCTTTCGAAAGAAGCCAAAATTTAGGCACTAATATTGCGGGTCTACTGCGTTTTTCATCAACGAGTGAATTTGGCCAACGTTTTATTTTACCGCTACTCCCTGAGTTTTGCCGTCTTTATCCTAAACTAAGGTTACAATATTCATTTAACTCATCCTTAGACGACCTCATCACAGAAAAACTCGATTTATCCATTCGATTAGGTAATTTAAAAAACTCATCCCTTAAAATGAAAAAATTAGGTGAATATGAGATTTTCTTAGTCGCCACCTCTGAATTTCTAAAAAAATACCCGATCAAACAACTTACGGATTTAGCCAATGTTCCATGGATTAACCATGCATTATTAAACTGGCAAGATCCTCAATATTTTTTACAGAATTCAAAAAATGAAAAATATTACTTACCTTTAATTAAAAATCAGTATGAGTCTAATTCTGCAGCTGTTATTCACCATATGGTGTTAGCTTCTTTAGGTATCGCAATATGCCCTGCTTGGATGGTTGATGATGACTTACAGCATGGTCGTTTAGTCCATGTATTACCCGAATACCGCTTACCGAAACAAAATATTCAATTACTTTATCCAAATACTTTTGTTTTACCTGCTAAGACACGGGCATTTATCGATTTTTTAGCCGATAAATTAGCCGTAAATAATAAATAAAAATATAAAGATCGATTCGATATTTCGAAAATATAGTTTCTAATCTACCACAGTATCAAAACTCATTTTTCTGGTTGGTAATAACTATTATGCCCTCCATGGCATAATAGTTTGCTTTATTTCTTAGATGCTAAATAATCTTGCAGAGTGCCTTCCGGTTTTTTCTTACAAAACTCAACAATTTTAGGGACTTCAGCAACACTTTGCTCTGTTAATGCAACATAATCTCCACCTTTAAATTGCGTTTCTTGGTTTGTTACCCATAACGCAACAGGTGCCCAGCTTTGAGGGTCTAAATTAATAAATTGCTGACAAGTCATATTTTCAGGTGTAACTGTATTGTTGTCTGCAGCCATTGAGTTAAATGAAATTGTAGACACTGCAAATAATACGCTAGATATAATAACCTTTCTCATTTTGAACTCCTTTAAAAAATTTAAAACACAGAATTATGTGGCAAGGTATTATTAGCATATTATTTATGAAAATTACATATTCTAATTTTGATAGTTAAAATAATACAGGATTAAAAATTCAAGCAATAAATAATAAAAACAAATAATCACGAAGGTAAATCTTAATTAGAGCATCTGTATAAGATTTATTTTTTATAAAAAAAGCCACTTATAAAAATTGGCTATAATATTGCATTATGCTGTTTTTACTTCCATTTCCGCGGGGTCTTTAATAAGTTCGTTTATAAAGAAGAAATAAATCAATGAAGCAAGAAATGCGACAGTTGCACAAACCACAAGCGCTAAAGTGAATGAATGGGTTTGGTCAATAATAATAGCATTTTATAAAACAATGAATTAGCCTGATATAACAAGGCTTAGAGGTATGTCACTTGATTTTATAATGATAAAAAATGACCAACGTAATAAGTGGTACTTTTTACGGTAGAAAAGGATGGTTTAAACTGTTTGAGAGGATTTTGGAGTTGAGTGCCTAAGTCACGTTACGCTTAAGCACCCTTATATTAAATAAAACAACAAACTGAAGAAAAATAGGCAGATAGACATAACCACCAAAAATAAAGGCTAAGAAACAAAAGTACCATTCGCTATTTTTTGTATATTCGCATATATTTTGGCTTCTCTATCGTCTTTTCGTTGCTGAACCAACGGTTTCAGTTGTGCAATAAATTCATGAGTTGATGGCGGCAATTGACTATCATTAACAGGAATTTCTTGCCCTGTCGTACGGTGGTAAATTTTGACCCCATAGGTTGGATGGTGAGCAAAAACAGCCATATCTTGCAAATGTTTTTCAACACCAAGCACATGGTCGCCATCAAAACGCAATTGTACGGCTTTATTCCACTTATTCCCAAAGTAAATCATTCTTGATAAAAAATAACTGCCAAACGGCTCTCTCACACCACTTTCAGAATGCATAAACCACGCTCGAGAATCGTGGATATAGTTATCATATAAATCAATCAGAGAATCCACTTTAGGATCGGGTCGACCTATGAAAAACTGTTCAAATTTATAACGCCCAGTATCTTTGAATTTTAAATATTCGTATGCCTCATTCTGATATGTATAAATATAAGCACTGCGCGCAAGAAGAGGATCGACTTTTTGTAAAAGATATTTCGCTTGTAAACTGGTTGCTGCATCAAAACTGTATTCAGGTAACGTTTCGCAATGTGTGGTCGGAAAGGGGTCGGTGATACCTTCTTTAGCGAAGAAACCCGCATTAGACGATTGCAAGTGACGAATTTCAATGATGCATTCGTCTCTCGTTTTTCTATTTTCAGGCGTAAATAAAGGGGCTGGCCGAGGTCTACGCTCATAGTCTGCTGCAAATTCCAATGCGGCTTCCCAAAGCTGTCCTCGTGCATTATCGGCATCAAACAACGGAGAGCCGATGAAATTTCCACTTGGGAACCAATCTTTATCATTTCTATGCTTAGCAATTTCATCATTGCGTATTTTTTCAATACGTTGAGCTTCTCTTGATACAAGAGTCCATTGCTCTGCCAATACATCTTGTGCCTGTTGACTATACCCAGTTTCATTAGGTTGAGCTTGAATTTTCGGGTGTTGAGGCGCCTGCTGAAAAAAAGGTTGTGACACTATGTTCATCGGGGATGAGATAGGAGATGCAAAACGCATAATCCTCCACCCCGTTATCCAACTGAGTTGATCTTCCATGATTTGCTCTAAGCACACCGTTTCAAAGCGAAATGGAGAATAGATAGGACTGTCTGATAAATCATATTCTTGTTGAGTATCAATCAACGTTGTTGATAGCCAATGGTTAAACGTCGAAACCAATTTTGGGGATACATTAAACTCCTTGAAAGTTGCAGGATTCATTTTTCTGAATGAATACCACTGCTGATAATCGCCATGTATCTGGCTAAAAACATTAGGATGGACCGCTAATGGGGCGCCAGCTTCAATCGCGGCCGCGTACATATCGTGCAGTGCGATTTGAGACAATAACGCCCCCGCATCATCTCGGGATTTACCTTGGTCGCCCATGGGATAGCCCCCTCCCACATCCGAGTGCATGCCGGGGTAAACCACCTCAACCGTGTTAGGTAAATAATTTCCCTCCGCCATCCGAATTGAATCGAGTGAAAAAGCTTGCCGCTGTTCATTTGCCGCGACAAAGTGACAACATTTTTTAATCAACCCTGATTGCGGTAAGGGTTGCGTTTGCCCCGCCCAACCGTTATGCCCTGTAAATCCCGGCACGACGTTGGCTATCCCCACCGCAGGAACGGTATCAAAAATGCCTAAAAACTCGACCGAGACCTTGACACCCAACAGCGTTCCAGCGGGAAATCCTAAAAGATTGGACGATAACAGTTCATCTAACCAACTCACAAACGCCCGAGCTTCCGCTGCACCACGAGAAAAACCATAGACAAACAATTTAATGGCGACAATTTTACATTGAGAGTCGGGCACTTTTTTCTTAATCGGCTCTAGCAGTTTCTCTATAGCATGTAAGCGTGCGGTCTGTTGATTATTATTTGGCGAAACCGCATCTAAATATGCCTGGTTGACTCGATTGTAATTATGCCCAGGAATTGTCCTTTCAATAATAGCAGCTTGTTTAGAAATCAATGAGGCTTTATTACTTGGTGATGTGGAGTCCATCGTCTGAATTGCTTTTTTCATGACGCCATTACCGATGAAGTTTTTTGTTACTGCATGATGTAATGTATTACACAGTTGGACTAATCCCCAGTTAATGCGGTCTTCACCTCCAACAGCAAACTGCAACCCCGAAGAATAATAATCATACGTCCCAATTTGAGGGAATGGCGTACCGACGCCCGGAATGTAATAAGCATAAAACCCACTCTCATTGGCCTGACGGTTTTCGGGGGCACTGGCATGATACAGTTTAGCCACATTGGATGGATGCGGTGGTGTACTGCCTGTGTCATTCGGCTCATTGTTATTGGTGCCATCAAAAAACAAGCTGATATGTAAACTTTTACAACACGAATTTTTTAATTTCCGATAACAGTCACTCCGATGTCGAGATTCTTCTTGTCTTATTTTTTCAATATTCTTAGTTAACTGCTCTTTTGTCAGTTTTAACCGTCCATCAAGCGGAAATTCAGGGGGAACCCAACAAGGGTCACCTTGAGTTGAGATTTGGTCTTTTTGAGGGGCGATAATCATTGAGGACATTGTGCGGGCTCCGGTTGGTCAAAGGGGTCTTTAATTGGGTGGTCTGGATGCTCAATGCCATGGCACGTCGCGGTGACTTTCACTTGTTGGCACGGTAAGAAGTGGACTTGTAATCCACAAGAATCGTCATATTCCGGGATAGTCACGGTAGTCTGATATTGTCGGTAATTGGCTTCGTGTTTTTTCATATAATCGCGATAATTCGGATCACTGTATTCAGGTAAATCGGTAGGAAAAGGGTTAGGGTCCACTTCCCACTTGATATTAACCTGCATATTGGGTTGCCATATTTCAGGTAGCATGATACAGCAAGTGAATCCCCCGGTTCGCCCCCGATAGCCATTGACTGAAAACCAATTGATATTGGTATCTGCCACATGGTTATACCCCAATAAATTCGCCCCCACATAGGCGATGTTCTCTTTCGGTTTATCGTCGGGCGAACACCCTAAAATAAAGAGTGGAAGAATGAAAAAAGCTAAAGTACACACTCTCATGTACAGTTCCTGTTCATTGGAAATAAAAAACAGTATCGTACACTTAAGGTAAATTATCTATTATTGAATGGATTTAATTCAATTTTTTCTCGTTTCTTATAAGCAAGATCCATTATGTTAAACGGGTGAGTCAGTTAGTTAAAATCGCCAGCTCCCCCCAATCAAAGCCACTCAAAACAATTTTAAGACACGAACACCCTTAAACTATGCTGAAAGTTTAGAACGGTTTTGCGAGCTTCTGAGTGCGTTTTTAACATCATGTAAACTGACAGGTAAAACGATGAGAAATCGCTAAAAGGCACAAACTTGTTTTGTGACTTTTGCCGATTTTACCAACCGAGTTAATGAGGCTGTTGGACTTGTTGCCGCCATAATGGCGGCGTTTCGAGATAGCTGCCTAGACGGGTCGGATGAATTCATCGTTTCAACCGTTTTTTTCATGTGACCATTACCGATGAAATTTTTTGTCACCGTATGATGTAATGTATTACACAGTTGAACTAAGCCCCAATTAATACGGTCTTCTCCCCCAACCGCAAACTGCAACCCCGAAGAATAATAATCATACGTCCCAATTTGCGGGAATGGCGTACCGACGCCCGGAATGTAATAAGCATAAAACCCACGCTCATTGGCCTGACGGTTTTCGGGGACACTGGCATGATACAGTTTAGCCACATTGGATGGATGCGGTGGTGTACTGCCTGTGTCATTCGGCTCATTGTTATTCGTGCCATCAAAAAACAAGCTGATATGTAAACTTTTACAACACGAATTTTTTAATTTCCGATAACAGTCACTCCGATGTCGAGATTCTTCTTGCCTTATTTTTTCAATATTCTTAATTAACTGTTTTTTGGTCAAGGTTAATAACCGCCCATCTAGCGGAAATTCAGGGGGAACCCAACAAGGATCACCTTGGGTTGAGATTTGGTCTTTTTGAGGGGCGATAATCATTGAGGACATTGTGCAGGCTCCGGTTGGTCAAAAGGGTCTTTAATTGGGTGGTCTGGGTGCTCAATGCCATGGCACGTCGCGGTGACTTTCACTTGTTGGCACGGTAAGAAGTGGACTTGTAATCCACAAGAATCGTCATATTCAGGAATCGTCACGGTAGTCTGATATTGCCGGTAATTGGCTTTTTTCTTTTTAATGTAATTATCGTAATTGGGATCACTGTATTTAGGAAAATCTTTAGGGAATGGATCAGGATTCACTTCCCACTTCACATTGACCTGCATATTGGGTTGCCATATTTCAGGTAGCATGATACAGCAAGTGAATCCCCCGGTTCGCCCCCGGTAACCATTGACCGAAAACCAATTGATATTCGTGTCCGCGACATGGTTATACCCCAATAAATTCGCCCCCACATAGGCGATGTTCTCTTTCGGTTTCTCGTCAGGCGAACACCCTAAAATAAAGAGTGTAAGAATGAAAAAAGCTAAAGTACACACTCTCATGTACAGTTCCTGTTCATTGGAAATAAAAAACAGTATCGTACACTTAAGGTAAATTATCTATTATTGAATGGATTTAATTCAATTTTTTTCTCGTTTCTTATAAGCAAGATCCATTATATTAAACGGGTGAGTCAGTTAGTTAAAATCGCCCGCTCCCCCCAATCAAAGCCACTCAAAACAATTTTAAGACACGAACACCCTTAAACTATGTTGAAAGTTTAGAACGGTTTTGCGAGCTTCTGAGTGCGTTTTTAACATCATGTAAACTGACAGGTAAAACGATGAGAAATCGCTAAAAGGCACAAACTTGTTTTGTGACTTTTGCCGATTTTACCAACCGAATAAATGAGGGCGATAATATTTATAAAAAAAGCCACTTATAAAAAGTGGCTATAATATTGCATTATGCTGTTTTTACCTCCATTTCCGCGGGGTCTTTAATAGGTTCGTTTACAAAGAAGAAATAAACTAATGAAGGAGCCCGATATAACAAGGCTTAGAGGTATGTCACTTGATTTTATAATCATAAAAAATGACCAAACTTTTTGTTAGCTATCCTTGCTAACAAAAAGTCAGATGTGATGATAAGTTATAATGTAACCCAGAAAACGCCTTCCGAGCGCAATTGAGTAAACTGCTTTTGAAAATCCGTTAAGTTCTGCTCTGGGTTTAACTTAGTAAATATCTCAGGGTGCATAAATTTTGCCATTGCTTCAATAGCAAATATATTCATCGGGTTATTGTAAAAGTTGTGGTAAATCGCCATCACCCGTTTTTCTTTTACCGATGTTAATGAGGAGATGCCTTGCCTATCGACTAATACCGCCAATTGCTTTTGTGCATCAGATTTATTTGCGCGGTATCCTAAGCTGACTGCAATTGAACGGCGGTTAAAATTATGCCAATCCGCCCCTGTTAAGAGATAAAAATCAGGGTTTAATGTAATAATATTCTCAATGGAACTTTCTGCCCCTTTAGCTGGAAAGCTATCAGCAACGAGGTTATTTCCCCCCGCTAACGATGCCAAAACGCCATAGCCTGAACGACCATATAGCTGACAGCAGTTATCTGCAAATAGCCCTGCATTCGCTTCAATTAACACGGAAGGAAACGGCTGAACCAACTGAGACTCTATCGCCTTTAATTTTTCTTGGTACAACGTTGCAAACTGCTCTGCTCTTTCTTGCGTACCTAACAATTGCCCTAATAATAAGATACTTTTCGGGGTGTTTTTCGCAATATCCATTCGAAAATCAATAAAAATAACCTTAATACCCGCGGCTTCTAATTGTGGTAAGAATTGGCTATCACGCATCGACCCATAATTAGCCTTATGCATAATCACGACTTCAGGCGCGAGTTCTATTAATTTCTCAATTTGGATGCCCGCTTCTCGTGTTTTTTTCAATGTTGGGATATTTTCGAGCTCAGGAACCGCCGCAAAATAAGCTTGTTTTAAGTCTGGCGCATATTGTGTTAATGAATCACTCCACCCCGAAATACGTGAAATGCCCTCCTTACCACCAGCAATATCAATTGGCAAAATATCGCGACCATCAACTAAAAATAATTTTTCAACCGGAAGATTTACCATCACCTCTCGGCCTTGTAGATCGGTGATCAGCGTTGGCGTTTTAGCCTGTACCCAAACGCTAAATAAGCACAATAACCCTGCCAGAAATAATTTCATAGGATATCTCTTTACCTTAAATCTGCATCATTCTATAAGCATAAAGCCACTCTAAAGTGGCTTTATGTCAATCATTTAAAATGTCACGCTATAATTAAGCGCAAAGGTTCTACCGCGACCTTTATAATCATAAAGGTTCGGAGCTCCGTATTTAGGGCTATACAATCCTTGAGCACGCTGCCCCCAAATTGTAGAGTAATTTTTGTCGAGTAAGTTCTCTACAGCAAAGCTGACCTTACCGACTGGCAACATATAACTTCCTAATAAATCAACGGTATTATAACCATCTAATTTTTTGCCTGCTGCATCCGTTAAGTTAAATGTCTGCTGGCTTTGTAAACGTAATGCCCAGTCATTTGGCTCCCAGCCAACGTAAGCGTTAACCTTAGATGGGCTAGCAAAATCAACACTCCATTTTTCCCAACTACCATTAACTTTCGATTCTGATTTTTGTAGATTGAAGTTACTTCCTACACTCCAGTCTGAATCATCAAAGAAGTAATCAACGGCACCTTCTACCCCATAAATACGACGTTTATCGGTCTTCATATAGATGGTCATATCATCTTTATTGATACCATAGCTTCTATCAGATAGGGAATAATAGGTGGCTATTTGCGTGCGTAAGTTTTCACCGGTATAGCGCCAACCTAACTCAAAGGAGTTAACCTTGATACCTTTAACTTTGGTATCATTAATATTCACACTATTCTTTAAATTCCAATGGCCATTTGCATCTGGAGTTGATGAATAGGTACCTGTACCATAATATTTAGCAATATCAGGAATTTCAAAACCTTGTGAGAAGTTAAACCATGTTTGCTGCTCTTCCGTTAGGTTAACTAAAACCCCCGCATTAAACAGTAAGTTGTTATAATCCGTTTTCCCGCCCGGAACTGTATCTGCGGATTTACCGTTACCATTCGCAATAGCTTCTTGCTGTGAATAACCAATAAAATCATCCACTTTATTTTCAGTATATTGGTAACGCACGCCACCGCTTAATGTAAACATTGGCGAAATGTCATAGCTGCTTTGTAAAAATGTCGCCATGTTCGTGGTGGTATAACTCGGATATCGGCCAATTTGGAAAGCTTTGGTTAAATCCATTCCCCCCGATTCTTTGGCTTTGTCTAAATCAAAGAACATTTGATTGGCACGGAATTGCTCATGTTCTGCATCCACACCATAAGTTAACGTTAGCTCATCCATTGGTTGGCTATTAAATGTCAGCTTAGTTCCATAGAAATTGGTTTGCTGGTCGGATGAACTAATGCTTGTCACCTCTTTCCCTTTGAGGGTTGGGAATGGATAAAACTTTTGTGATTCATCACGATAATAAACTTGCGCTACAAAATCTTGCCCGAATACATCTGCATTTGAATATTGCAAATTAAGTAAGTTACGCTCAGTACCCGGTAAACGGTCAGAATTTAATTTACCGCTATTGTAGGCATCACTTTGCCCTTTTACCGCAGAAAAATCTTTCCCTAAATATAGGCCATGTTTACCATCCGACTCACTTTTATAATGTTGATATACAGCTTGAATCTGCTGTTTTTCATCCACATTAATCGTACCTGATGCCATGATATCTAGACGGTCAGAAAATTGCAGACCTGTTTGCGTATTATCGATATTGATCGCATTCCCTTTTCCATCATACCAACCACCATAACGTTGATAAGCTACAGCAACACGTCCATGAGCGTTTTCATTACCACCGCTGACAGCCGCTGCAACATTTTCATCATGATCTTTGCCATTGTTAAAGCCTGTTTTTCCACCTAACTGAAGAGAAACTTGTTTTTCTTCTTGGCCTTTTTTCGTGACAATATTAATCAAACCACCGCTGCTACCACCGCCGTACATCGCGGTAGCGCCAGAGATCACTTCAATATGATTGATATTAAAAGGGTCGATAGAGTCTAGTTGGCGGCTATCACTACGAGAAGAGTTTAAACGCACGCCATCTACCATGACAATCATCGAACGACCACGCATGTTCATACCATAATTCGTACGACCTTGGCCACTAACACTCATCCCAGGGATTAACTGAGCTAAAATATCTTTTAACTCCTTCCCGCCCTCCGCTTGTTGCTCAATTTCAGCATTATCAATCACCCAAGTGGTTTGTGCCATTTCAGAAACAGCCTTATAACCACGAGTTGCAGATACCGTAATTTGTTCTTCTTTTTTATCGGCGGCGAATACTGAGGGAGAAACGAAAGGAAGTAAACATGGTGAAAGAATGAAAAAGTGTTTTATTTTCATTAAATTAGGCCTTTAAATGTGGTCATAAAAGTCAGCATGATCAATTTACAAACAATTCACAAAGCATGATTAAATCATTGCTTATTATTTTGTATAAAAACTATCATCAATTATAACTGATAATAAAGATGGATATAAGTATTATTATCATTACCAATACTTAATAAGAGAGAGAATGATGACGGAAGGGGTTAATCACGCATCCTTGCGCTTAACGGCTCCTTTTAATTATTTCATGCTAACCACGGCAACGTAGTTTAACTTTCCACGGTTTCGACGAAAATGGCGGAACATCTGCAAAAATTGTGGGCGGTTTTCTTTTTTTAACGCATTTCTAATAATTTTCATCGCCCCTAATAGCCCTTCATCATAGATTAGCCCCTTCGGAGACAATAATGTCATTGGCCCCGTTATCGACATCACATTTTGAAAGCCTGTTTGTTTGAATAAGTTAACCCACTGAGTTTGTGGCAAAGGTTGCGCTTTAACATGAATAACTTGCTGCATTTGAGCTGCTACTTGCTGGACATCCTGTTCATCTTTCAAAGCAATATCATGGGTTAATAAACGGCCCCCCGGCTTTAATACACGATAGTATTCTTGTAATAGCTTTGTTTTTGCTTTATCACCATACATCGTTAGCATTGCCTCATTAATCACCACATCGAAGCTGTTATCTGCAAATGGTAATTTTGAGGCATCTGCCATTTGAATGGTAATCAAATCAGTTAAACCATGATCCGCAACATTTTTTTTAGCTTGTGCCAAAGCTTGTTTGTCCATATCAATACCAGTGATGTGGCAACGAAATTGTGAAGCAATTTCAATAGCAGTTGTCCCCATATTACAGGCAATTTCAAGGACGTGGCTTTCTGCATGTAAGCCAGACTGACTAAGTAGCCATTCAGTTGCTATTTTCCCGCCGGGCCGCAAGCGTTTTTTCCCTAGGCGAGCTAAAAATTTATGTCCAGCCTCATGAGCTGTAAATGATTTATCCATAATCGCCTCTAAGTTAATGTGTACAATCAGTATTAGGTTCGCGTAGCATTACCAGCAACATTTTTGCAGGCTCAGGTGCATCAACTGCATGGGGAATATTTGCTGGCATTCTGACAATTTCCCCCGGCTTTGCGGTGACAGGCTTCCCTTCTATGGTTAATAATAAACTTCCTTCCACAACCATGACGATAGCATCAAAGGGAGCGCTATGTTCTGAAAGTGCTTGGCCTTTATCAAAAGCAAACAAGGTCATATTGCCCCCAGTATTTTTAGCCAGAACACGACTGGCAATCCCCTGTTCTGTATAATTAATTAATGTGCTGATGGTAAGCGCTTCTGATGGAGTTATTGTGTTATCACTCATTGTTTTATATTCCTCAATTTAATAATTTTATTTATCTTCGAAAATAATCACCTAAATAACGGAATGACCCCATGTGTCTGTCGACCTTGGTCATTAATAGCCGTTATAGCCACCGGTAATTGGTAAAGCTTTGCGAGGTTTTCTTCCGTTAGAATGGTTTGAGAACCGCCAAATAAAAAACTGCCATTGTTAAACAGTAGTAAGGAATGGTCGGCAATATGCAGGGCATGCTGAGGGTAATGGCTGGTAAATAAGATGGTCATTCCTCGGTGCGCGGCTAAATCACGCAATACGCTAAGCACATTGTCTTGATTTGCTAGGTCTAAAGCCGATGTAGGCTCATCAAGAATGAGAATTTCTGGCTCACTAGCTAACGCTCTAGCAATCATCACCATTTGTTTCTCGCCCCCACTAAGGCGGTTAAACGGTTGATCAGCAAAGTGATTCAATTCTAAATAGGTTAAACATTGCTCAACTATCTGATGGTCTTTTTTGCTGGGTGAGGAATACCAAGGTAAGTGGCGAATGCGCCCAAGACTCACCATAGTCCGCACTGAATAATGAAACAATGAACTACTAAGTTGTGGCACATAAGCAACAGGAGCATTTATCCGTACTTTCCCTGTCGCACCTTGTTGTAAACTGAGTAATAACCTCAATAACGTGGTTTTCCCGCGGCCATTTGGCCCCAAAATTGCACCAATACTGCCTTTTGGCTGTTTAAAGCTTAAATCAGTAAATAGTTGGCGTTGACCTATCGTGAAATTGAGCTGTTCAACATCGATCATAAGTCAGCCACCCTTTTATTTAGCGTGTGAATAAGTAAGGCAAAAATAGGGGCTCCAATTAATGCAGTGATCACACTGAGCGGGATCTCCGCATTGGTAATACTTCGAGCGAAGGTATCAACACCAACCATATATACCCCACCAATCACTGCACTCGCCGGAAGTAAGATACGATGATCATGCCCCACCACAATCCGAGCAATATGTGGAACAATTAGGCCTACCCAACCAATCGTTCCAGATACCGCAACGGTTGCACTGGTGATCAAGGCTACACAAAGTAAAACCGCCCAGCGTGTACGGTTAATTTTCATCCCCAAAGCCTGTGCATTTTCCTCACCAAGAGACAACACATTGATGCGAAAACGAAGAGCAAAAATGACCAGAACAGCAACTAGAACTACTGGAAAGATGATGGATAGTTTTAAATAGGACGCGCTAGCAAAGCTGCCCATTAGCCAAAAAACAATTGTTTGTAAGGTATTATTTGGGTCGGCAAAATACGTAATTAATGAGATCAAAGCAGCAAAAAAAGCGTTAATAATCACACCAGCTAAAATCAACATTAATAACTGGCTACCTTGGCGATTCAACCCTAACAAGAAAACCAATACAATCGCCAATAACCCCCCCACAAAAGCAAAGGAAATAGTTATAAATAATGAAGAAAACAGCAAGATAGCTAAGGCACCACCTAACGCCGCACCCGATGACACCCCGATAATTTGCGGGCCAACTAATGGGTTGCGGAAAATACCTTGTAGCGCAGCCCCTGCCACAGCAAGACCTGCTCCTGCGACCCCCGCAATCAAAACCCGAGGTAAACGGACATTTAATACCACATTCTGTTCCGTGCGACTGTATGCTAAACCAGTGTCATTGCCTAAAATGGTGTCATAAAAAATATGAAAAACAGCAGAAAACGAAACAGGATAACGCCCACAACTCAGCGCCAATAAAAAAGTGAGTAATAAACAAATAACTAAGCCACCCCACAGAATTTGCGAATTACGCATCAGGTTTCCCCATCAAAGAAAGGTAGTGCAGGCTTTTTTTGTTCATTCCCATTTGCAAAATACCATCGATTTGTTGCTCTGAAACGTTATAACCGTAAAGTTGCTGATAACGTTGACGAATTTCCTCTCGTATTGGTACTTTTACGGTTTCTGGATGGAAGATCATTGCTAGCCACTGCCAATACAAAGGCGTTTCTTGGTTAGGCGCATCCCAAATGAACCCACCAATCGGTAATTTATAGACTCGTTGGTTTTTCACCGCAGTCACTTCGCTTAGCATCGGATTTTGATACACATCCTCAGGGGATAAACCCTCTTCAAAATTGCCCAATAAAATGATATCTGGGTTCCAAACTAAGATTTGCTCTATATTTAAGGTTCTTGGCCCAGTGAGGTCGCGGTTTAAACTCACACCACCTGCTAAAGCAAAATCTGCATTATTATGTGAAGTTGAGCCAAAGGTTTGAATACTCTGCTTAAAATGAGATAGATATAAAACGCGAGGCTGTTCGGATTCTGGAATTTTGGCGGTGGTTGAGGAAAGCAATGCGATGACGAGTTGGCGCCACTCGATCATCTTTTGCGCTTTTTCATTATGGCCTAACGTTTGCCCCATTAGGCGGACCCATTCTTGGGTATAACTTTCTTGCCCATAATCAAGTGTAGCAACCGTCAACCCTGCATTTCGCATTGGTGAAATAATGTCATCCCCTCGATGCCCCCATTGCCATACTAAATCTGGTTCAACATTCAACAATGCCTCAATATTTGGTGTAAAACTATTCCCCACCACATTAGAGTTCACCTGTAAGACCGGTGAAAACATTTGACCGAGCATGCCCTCTCGTGCGGCGACCTTCGCAAACGGGTGCATCCCCACCAGCTTCTCACTACTTTCGTCCATCCCCACTAGCATCGAAGCGGCAGGGATCGGGATCACCACAATACGTTTTGCAGGGGCAGATAAATGAACTTTATCACCTGACATATCGATAAAATCAATTGATTGGGAAGTGGCTGGGCTTAGCATCCCCCAAAAAGTTACGAAGACTGTCACTATTCTAAAAGCATTATTTATCATAAGGTTATTCAATTCCCCGCCAATATCTTAATTGATAATGTGTATGATTATCATTTATAATCTGACTATTCTAAGGCGGCAAAAGAGGAAGACCTATGACATTTGTCAAAAATATTTTCCCCCATACACAATCTTTAGACTCGCTAAAAATATGTTCTTTATTTCAATCAGTTGAAGATGAAAAATTATCTTTATTGCTGGAAAATTGTGGCTATATACGGTTTAAAAGTAGTGAAATAATTAACCACGAAGGGGAACCATTCAAACATTGCCCTTTGATGATCAGTGGCCAAATAGAGGTATATCGGCACACCTATTTAGGCGAAGAGAAAGTTTTTGGTTTGTTTGATGTCGGGGAAATCGTCGCAATTGCTGCCGTGTTTATGCCTCACAACCGTTACCCTATGAGCTTACGAGCCAAAACTGATGGGGAAGCTTTATTACTAGATAAACGTGATATTCTGCGCCTTTGCCATGCATGCCCACACATCATGGAAAAGTTACTCATGCGTTTTAGCAGTAAGCTTTATGAAAATATCAATCATATTGATTGGCTGACTTCCAGCTCAGCAGAGCAAAGGCTTGCTGCTTATCTTATTGATTTAAAACACAAACAATTAAGCCTAAATATTGTTCTGCCATTATCTCGAGGGCAATTAGCAGCAAAATTAGGAATACGTTATGAAACACTGAGCCGTTTAGTCTCTGGCTGGCGTCAAAAAGGGTTTATTGGTATCGAAAAAGATACGGTGCACATTTATAACGAAAATTACCTGACACAGTTATCTATTTCTGCGCAGCGCCCATTTTAAGGAAAACGCATTAACTTGCGCTAATGCGTTTATTAATTATCAGAAATTAAAGGTCACTCCACCATTCACATTAAAGCCCATTCCGGGGAATAATGTGCTGTCTCTCGCTGTTACCGTTTGGTTAGCAACTGATGTTGTTGCATAGCGTTCATCCGTCAAATTATCCATTGATAAGTAAAGGGACCATTGTTCGGTTGGTTTATAGCTCCCTTTGAGCCCCAATATCGCATAGTGCTTGCGTTTTTGAATATCAAGATTGTTTTGATGATCAACTGCCATATCCGTAGGCGCCCAATGGATATTCGGGCCTACGCTCCAATCGCCTATCTCATACAAAACCTCGGCAGCAATGATATTACGGGGAATACCTGCGATATAATTGCCATTATATTCTCCCCCCATAAAACGAAAATCATTGTAAGTCCAAGAAACCCGGTAATTAAAATCGCCAGGGCCTGCTCCAATGCGCCCAGCCAAGCCGGCTTCTAAACCTTGATGACGTGTTTTAGCTGCATAGTTGAATACCCCCACAACCGTCCCTGCACTGTCATAGGTTGTTATATATTCATCCTTAATTTGGCTACGATATAGCGCAAGGTTCCACTTCAAGGCTTCTGTTATATCGCCCTCACCACCAATCTCATAAGTAACCGCTTTTTGTGGCGAAAGTTTGGTTAGCTTTCCATTACCCGAGTTGATAATCTCCCAGAACGTCGCAGGCTCTTCGCTAGCACTAATATTCGCAAAATAGCGCTGACTTTCCGTTGGACGCCAAACAATACCGGCCTTTGGTGTCCAAAATGTCCAGTTTTGATCAAGTGAAAGATGGCTTTGCCGCTTTTCAACATCACGACGTGCATGTGTCCCTTTCATATCTAAATTCACTGTCACGGCTGGTGTAATATGGATATCGACACCAACACTGCCATAGATATTTTGCGCACGTCCGTCATATTTACCTATTTTTTTCTTATCCGCTGGCGTACCTTTTCGATTTTGCATCAGTTCTGTTTGCAGCGTCATTTGATCCCACGCTAATGCCGTGCGATAGGTAACAGGCTCAGTTTCAATATTATACGTTAGCTGTAAACCTTCACTGTGACTACGGCTAAAACGGTAATATGCAGGCGTAGTGAAGTTATCATGAGTACGAATATGCCATAGCCCTGCCCCTATGGCTTGGTTACCTACCTGCCAATCGGAACGGTTAGCAACCCGAAATTGTTCAACATTACGATGCGGATCACGTAGCCATACCATCGGGTAGACCTCGGTAGGGTTATCGTTTAGTACTTCTTCAGAAACAGGCCCAGCAACATCAAAACGTAAGTCCGTCCAATTTAACCACGTTCTATTCTCAAAATTATCAGTAATATAGCCAAAATTACTACGTAATGTTTTTCGTTGAGAGGAGGAATGTTTACGATAACCATCAAAATGGTCATAGGTAAAATTAACACGCCCATCAAATAACCCATTATCAGATACACCACCAAAAGCCGTTTGTAGCGCTTCACGCCCATGAGAGCCGTACTCATAGCGTAAACGACCTTGTTCATTTCTTCCGGTATAAGACAGAACATCTAGTTCCCCCCCAAGGCTATTACTTTGAGGGTTAAGGCTATTTGCTCCTCGACGTACACTGACCATGCGTGCATCCCGCATTTCTAGTGTACTAATATGGAAACTACCATCTGCATCAGTTGCTGGTAAGCCGTCTTGTAATAATAAAACACCGCGAGCAAGAGGAGCACTCTGTACCCCAGACCCCCGGATATTTAGTCTTGGCTGATCAATCCCACCGAAAAAATTTTGAATAACTAACCCTGGCTGGTAATCAAGCGCATCCTGTAATGTGGCAAGGCGGGAGTCTTTCTCTATCATCACGAGGTTTGTTCCCCCAGCAACTTTTTCAAGTTTCTCTTTCTCTTGCTGTTCGCTTGGGGTTAAGCGGCTGTGCTGCGTAGAAGAATTGACAATTATTACCTCTGGTTTTGTCGGTTGCTGAGCAGCCACCACTTTAGTAGTCGCTAACGTGCTGATACTGAAGGTTAAAGCAATATAGTACGTTAATTTATGCTGTTTTAATGGATAAGGCATATATTTACCCCATAAATAGTAATGGTTATCATTTTCATTTGTAAAGATAAAATAATTGAAGGAGGAAGATATCCCTATGACATTTGTCAAAAATAAAAATAAATAAAGCATAATTAATATTGTGAATTTTTTTTCATTAATAACTAGTAAATTATTAATATTGCAACAAGTAAAAAACAAACCTTAAATAGAATACCAATTCAATGAACAACCAATAACTATTAATATAAAGAGATACGATGAGTATAAAAATTTATAAATATATAGACTTTAATTTAAGTGGGATTTTAGTTAATTTTAACAATGCAGAAGAAACTAATGTTGAGGTTGGTTTATTTTTAAATAATAATAAAATAGACTCTATAATTACCAAAGAAAATCACCACCTATTTAACATAGATAAATCAGGAGATTACCATGCTGAGGTTACATATGAAACGCTAAGTGAAAGTAAGCAAAAACTTAATTCAAAAGCGATCACTTTCAATATAAACAATATTCAAACTCAAGTTAAGGAATATAACAACCCAGTAAAGACAAAAACAATTAATCAAAAAGTAGCGGGGGTAAATAATTATAAGTTAGATATCAAAGTACTAAAAGGCAAGTATACTTTACTTGAAACTAAATTGTTAATAGACTTAATACCTATTAATATTGCCCCAGTTAATTCAACTAATAGCCAGCCCATCAGCCAATATGATTATGTAACTTATGACAAGGAAACTGATTTTGAGAGCCTATTACAACTTGCTAATCTAATTGAAACTTTTGAATATGTTGAATATTGTTGTGTTACCCCAAATACGGCGTTATATACACCTCCGCAGTTACCATTTAATCAGAATCCCCCAGAAAATACCGAGCAGGTAGATAATGTTGATGACATAACACCAAATTTTAATCACTTACAAACTTATTTAGATGCCCCAAAAGGCATGAATATTCGCAACGCATGGAATAAACATGTCAATGGTTCAAAAGCGGTAGTTCGACATTTAGATTTTGGCGTATATAAAAACCATGAAGATCTAAAAGATTCAAAAATAACAGTAGTCTATAGCCGCCCTGAAACTGAAGACTGCAACCATGGAACTGCATCAACAGGTTGTATTGTCGCCACCAATAATGCATTCGGTGTGACGGGGATCGCCTATGATTGCCAATACTACTTTTACGATACTGGAGACCTCGATATATTAACTAAACACGTCGCCCCCGGAGACATTGTTAGCCTAGATATACAATTTAAAATTAATGAGAAATTGCTTCCGGCAACAGCCATTCGAAGTTGGTGGGAACGCATTAAAATCATGGTTGATAAAGGAGCAGTTGTAATCCTTGCTGCTGGTAACGGTGGTTTAGACTTAAATTTACCGGGCGTGATGGCTGACTATGGGGATAGCGGCAGCATGTTAGTGGGCGCTTGTAATCATCTTTCGGGGACACGCGCTTATTTCTCAAACTACAACCAAAAAACCTCATTGATAAATTCATGGGGAGACTGGAGTGTCACCACCACGGGGTATAGCTCATTGCAGAAATTACCCGGTAATAATCGTAATTATTCAAAAGATTACTCAGGGACCTCAAGTGCAACACCTTTGTGTTCTGGCGCCCTTGCATTAATCCAAGACTACGCCAAACAAAATGAAATCGTTTTATCTGCGTGGGGAATGCGAGAAATTATCAAAAAGTCGACATATACCGAGGGGGTTGATTATGGGATCGGTTATCGCCCTAATGTAGATGATTTATTAGCAGAAATTGATAAGCTTAGCCAAATCACTGGGGCCAATTAAATTAACCCATCATTTTGATAATTGACCTAATGTGATAACACGGCAGCAAACTTTCTCTAATAGTGCTCTGTTATGGCTAAAAATAATCATAGCTAATGGGCGCTCTTGCGATAATGTGATTAAACGCTGCCAAATCTGTTTTTGTAAATTGGCATCTAATTGAGCCGTTATTTCATCTGCGATTAAAATTTTAGTTCGAGGGTCTAAAGCACGTAATAGTGCAATCCGAGCAAGCTCCCCACCAGAAAGCTCGTTTGGCCGCCTGTCTAGCCATTCGGGCTTTATTGAAAATTGTGCCAACCAATCAGCTTCTGGTCGCCATGCATCATATAAACTGGCACCGACAGTACGGTAAGGATTAAAACTTTTTTCAGGGTGTTGAGGGACTAGCTGGATTGGGCAATACCCCTGGTTATTTAATGGCTTGCCTTCAAATAGAATATGCCCTTGGGTTGGCTTTTGCCACTTCGCTAATACCCGCCCTAATGTCGTTTTTCCAAAACCACTTGGCGCTGAAATCCCAAGGCGTTCATGATGGCCAAGTGAAAAGCTAAAGTTATCCCATAATACTTGGTTACCTTGCTCAATACATAAGTTTTTAACATCTAAAACGCTTTCAATTACACTCATTTCATTGCCATAAATTGGTGTTCAGGTAGTGCATTCCATAGTGATTGCAACCACTTGCCACCACCACCTTGCTTTAATTTTTGGCTACTCAATACTTCTTCCATCTCCCCATTGCGCAATAGTGCAATGCGGTCTGCAAAACGTACTGCCATGGAGAGATCATGAGTGACCCATAAAACACCTCGCCCATCGTGACAAAGCGTTTGTATATTTTCAAGAAGTTGAACAGCATGTTCATCATCCAGCCACGATGAAATTTCATCAGCTAAAATATATTCCGCACAAGATAGCGTGGCGCTGCTCGCTAACACTCGCTTTGCCATTCCACCTGATAATTGGCTTGGATAATGGCCGACTAACGAGCTTTGTAAGTTATATTTCTGTAGATGGCGAGCCACATCATGCATTTTAATATGCTGCCCACTGAGTATAGCTGCACGCTCTAACTGAGGGCCAATTCTGATCAACGGGTTAAGGGCACTCACCCCCTGAGGTATATAACATAAGGAACTCCCACGATGTTGTGGCTTATTTTTTTCTGTTAGCCGTTTGCCATTAAGATTAATATCGCCACGACAACGCATATTTTCAGGGAGTAACCCTAAAACACTTTGCAATAACAGGCTTTTCCCTTCCCCACTCCCACCAACCAGTGCCACCATTTCACCCGGTTGAATATCTAATGAAATGCCTTTTAATAAAGGTGACCAGCGCTTACGCCCTAACCAACGGAATTGAGCCACATCAATCGTTAAATTGTCTAAACTCAACATGCAACCCACTTTAACCATAACTGCTGCACGGCTTTAGCGAACTGGTCAAATAACAGTACCAACCCCATTAAAGCAACACCAGGGAATACCACCAACCACCATGCTCCAGTGCTCAAATAACGCAGTGCATCAGAAAGTAAAATGCCAAGAGAAGGCTCGTGGGGGGATAAACCAAACCCTAAAAAGCTCAATGCCGCACTGTGCAACACCGCATGAGGAAACATCAGTAGAGTCCCAACTATCCACTGAGGTAAAATCATAGGTAAATAGTGATAACGCCAGCGGTAAATAGCGCTGTTACCAATACGTTGAGAGAGCATAATGTAGTCTGATTGGCTTACACGCTGCAATTCAGCACGTAAAATTAGCGTCAGTTTTGGCCAATGTGTCAGAGCCACCGCCCAAATCACCCCCATTTTACCGCCACCTAATGTAAAACAAATTAATACCAATAGGAGTAAATGAGGCAAAGCAAGTAAGGCATCAATTATGCCTCGGACAGCGTAATCCATTGTTTTATTTAAAGAGGATAAACCTGCCATCACCACAGCAATTAACCCACTTGAAAAAGCGGCAATCAAACCAATTTGCAAGCTTGTAGCAACACCTTGAAAAGTTCTCTCGAATAAATCACGCCCTAAATTATCCGTTCCAAAGACATGTTGCCAAGAAGGTGCTTGCCGCCTATCGAGTAAGCTCATTTCAACATCATTGATGGAAAACCCAAAAGCGTAAATAGCCAAAATAGACAATAAAAGCAAAGAAATGACCAACTTAAACAAAGCACGATTTGGGTTATATGTCATGAGGTTCTCATCACTCCCTTATTCACCTTTTTTAGCAGTACATCAGCAATCGTGTTACTAAAGAAAATCAGTGCTGCACATAACATAACTATCCCCATCAGCAAGGGGATATCCCCCCGTAACCCAGCGTCGATGGTTGCCTGACCAAGCCCTGGATAAGCAAAGACTTTTTCTGCTAATAGTGCTCCGCTAAGTAACTCCCCTACGGAAGCGAACTGTAAACAAATTGCTGGGGTAATCGCATGTTTTAACACATGAAAGCCGATCATTGACCAACCTTTATCACCCTGTGCCTGTGCATAATGAATAAACTCACTATTCAATACTTCAACAACTTTCGCACGCGTATGTAGAGCTATGTTACCAATGCCTAGCATACCCAAAGCAATAACAGGTAAAACTAGGTGATGAAGCTTCTGTGTAAAAGTGGCGGTTTGTTCATCCAACCCTATCGGCCATGCACAACAAATTGGCGCCCATTGTAGTGAAACCGCAAATAAAGAAAGTAATAAAAGACCAACCCAAAAAACAGGTAGTGACGCAAGCAAGTAACATAAGGTTGAAATCAGCTTATCAGGCCAACGGTTTAAATAACGCCCTGCAATAACCCCTAAAGCAAAACCCACAACCCCAGAAAAAAGCCAAGCACAAATTAGAAGGGCAAGGGAAGGCACAAGGCGGTCTGATATCACTTGGACAACAGGGGTATTATAAAGCATGGAATACCCCATATCTCCTTGTAACATTTGCGAAAACCAGCGCCAAAATTGCAGCCATAATGGTTGGTCTAGCCCCCAACGAGCTGCAATTAACGCATATTGTTCAGGGGGGACATGCATCAAATCATTGCCAATATAGGCTTTTATTGGGTCAATAGGCGAGTAACTCAGTAGGATAAAAATCCCCGCTGCAGTGACGGTTAACAAACAAATAAACCGCAATAAAAGCCCAAATGTGGTTCGCATTACTGGCAAGTCCATGCCCATTCATCAACGTTATTTAATACTGACCAAGAACCGTGAATTTCGGGTGCACTCGCGCCTAAATCCACACAATTATTCAGCAAGTAAATATGTTGTAGATTCATTAACCAAGCCCAAGCTGCGTCCCCTTTAACCCCCACGCCTGTCGTGCCATTCCAGTCAACTTTTTGCCAAAGAGGGATAGCGGCTGTTTGGTCAGGTTGACGAAGCGCGTCTTCAATCAGCTCATCAACTGCGCTGTTTTTATAATAACCTGGGTTATAAAACCCAACACCCGCCGCTTTACTGCTGTAATTATGCACCAATTCCATAGGGTCTAAACTCCCCCACCCAAATAAAGTCGGGTTAGCGTGCATATAACGTTCAACAGTTTCCCAGCTACCTGATTTTAAATCCATTTCAATACCGAGTGGTTTCAAACTTGAACGAATAGCCTGCGCTAAATCACGGCGTGTGGTATCGCCACTGGCATACCATAAAGTCAATTTCGCAACCTTACCGTCTTTTTCTCTTAAGCCATCTTTATTTAGTGACCAACCTGCGGCTTCTAGAATCGACTTAGCCTTTGCTAAATCACCGTCTTTAAATGCTGAGTCTGGGTTATTCCAAGGTAAACCCGCAACACCGGTATAAGCCGGCACAGCAAACCCTTCAAGTACAGACTCTGCTAATAATTTACGATCAAGGGCATAGTTTATAGCCCTACGAATTGCGATATCTGACGTAATATCGTTACCTATAGGGTTACCTTGGGCATCTTTTTCACCTGCTGGTGGAATTGGGAAGGAAATCCCCCTATTTTCCACACTATAGCGCTCAATCAGTTTCATGTTTTTAACGTTATTCGCATTCGTAGCAACCGCAGCAGGAATACGGACAATGTCTAATTGATTACTTTGTGCAGCAGCAAACGCAGCATCTTCATCAAGGAACACAAATACCATTTTGCCAAAATCATTTTTTGGCCCCGCATAGTATGGGTTTCGTTCAACAATCAACTGCTGACCCGGTTGGAACGCAACCAAGCGATAAGGACCTGCCCCAATTGGGTTATGAGCATAGGTTTTAGCATCATATTTATCGGCACAAACAATCCCTAATGAACCGAGGACGTTAATAAAAGTGCTTTGGGGAGAAGATAAGGTAATTTTGACGGTTAATGGGTCAATTTCTTCTGCTTGAGCAAAATTCCCCATATCCACCTTACCCCCACTTGCCGCCGCATTATTATAGGTAAATACCACATCTTTAGCTGTTAACGGTGAGCCATCAGAAAATTTTAAATCTTTTTTTAGTTTTAGCGTCCATTGTTTACCATCAGCATTATGTTGATAGCTTTCAAGCATATAGCTATGCCATGAAAGGTCTGCTTTTTGTTTTAATAACGGACTATGCAGTAAGAGGTAGCTACCGTGACTCCACCCCAACATTGGGTCAAAACCTTCTGTGGGTTCAGCACCGATTGCTAAACGTAAGGTTTGCGAGTGAATAGGTTCTGCGGCTTGGACTTGCAGGCTTAGCCCCATAAGGCACATTGCTGCAATGATATTTTTAATCATACATCCCTCTATAGACTGGTTTTATTTTTTATTTCATACAATTAATGAGCTTTATTTCATTAATTATTGCTATTGGTGAGATATTCACTGTGTGTAGTGAGTCATATTAAATTTAAAGCCATTATTTTCTACGTTCTATATCAAGAGAACTTCGAATTTAATGAAAAACTTATTAAAACGGTAACACACCTTGGCTATGCCGAATAAATTCGGTAATGGCTATTCTTCAATTTCTTTATCAAATTCAATAGGATTTGAACTCGACAATAAGGTAGTAATAAAAGCTGGGTCATTAGATTGCCTTGATTGCAAACGAAATTGAGAAGGCGTCATATTATATTTTCTCTTAAATACATCACAAAAATAGGCATTACTACCAAACCCGCAACGATGGCTAATTTGATATACAGAGTAATTCGAAAACGTTAAATAATTAAGAGCCATCCCCATTCGAACATCTAATAATAATTGGCGAAATGACACACCTTCACGGTTTAAATGACGGCGTAAAGTTGAAGGGGTTGTAAATAACGCCTTTGCAACATCATCCAAACTCCATTTCTTCTGGGGTTCTTGGGTGATCAAATGGGTAATTGCTTGGTTTTTCGGTTCATCATAATTGAAACGAAAAATAGTAAGGATATCAACACCCTCTTGATATATCGCCATTAAAATAAAATATAGGCTTTGCTTCATCAACAGCGCTTCTTGAGATTCACTTTGTTTTTTCAATGGTAAGCATTGTTTTAATAAACTAAAGTTATCTCTGACAGTTTCAGGGGGTGAAACATGGTAAATTGGCTGATGGCTCGTCAAAGGTGCACTAGACTTCATCAAGGTGATCAGTAATAAAAAAACGGCTTGTAACTCAAACTCTGTCATCGATAGAGTATGGATTTCAATCGGTTGATTCACAGTGTTACAAACAATATTACAAGAAACTTGGCTGTATTTAGGCATAATTAATGTGATATCCGATGAAATATCAATAGATTGCCCATTGATCACCACATTCCCTTTCGCGCCACACAGCATGGCAATCATCGCGCTTTCAATATAAAACGCTTTTAGCACCATTTGGCTCTCTGAAAGAAAATATTTGTATTCCATAATCTCAATACACTGCAGTCAACATGTGAAAAATATCCCTAGAAAAAGGGGCGATTGAATAAGTCAGAACATAACATTTTTGATGAACAGTAAAACGCCATAAATTGATTGTACACATACCCTACCTGCTTGCGGCTCAGAATATAGTCCTGTTGCTGAAAAATCGCAATATAGATATACGTTCATTTTTTACTGTTATTTTTATGCTTGTTACTTTTTCTAAATAAATTGCTATTTAATTGAAAGGTAATTTTCAATATAAGGTGTAAAATCGCGCGGCAGATGAATCTACGCCGGTTTAAAGAATCACTTTTCTGTCGTTTATTCACACCCTACCCTACTTGCATTAGCTTATATTCTTAATGATCCAAGTTGTAGCCAGATGACAAGCGAACAGGCTTTTCGTCGCATACTTAAGTGTGTGACAAGGGCAAAAGTACCTCGTTAACGACGCTCAGGCTTGCAGTATCACGAGTATATACTTCATATACACCAATCCTTGAGATTAGGGGTATAGCTAAACATGTTCGCGTATTTTTAGTTGGCTGATTTGCAGGAGAAAGTATGTCTGATTTTTCAGGATCAGGCTGGTTAGCTGAAATTTTTTTACGATATGAATTAAAACGTGGAATAACCCGTTTAACGGATAAACAACATATCGGCCCTTTAATGGTACAGCGGCCATTCTATCCCGAGCAAGGGATTGCACACACGTATTTACTTCATCCCCCAGGAGGTGTCGTCGGGGGGGATAAACTACTTATCAATATTGATGTTCAACCCAATGCTCATGCACTACTTACAACACCTGGAGCGACAAAATTTTACCGTAGTGCTGGTGGCGTTGCGCGTCAAGTACAGACGCTAACTGTCGCCAACGATGGTTTTCTTGAATGGTTACCGCAGGAAAATATTTTTTTCCCGAAAGCCCAAGCTCGGCTAGAAACCCATATTCACCTTGGTTTACAGGCAAGGTTTATTGGTTGGGAAATGCAATGCCTAGGGCGACCAGTATTAAATGAGTGGTTTGAAGATGGCGATATCAGAGGGCGACTAAATTTCTATATTGATAACAAACTAACGCTAACTGAATCCTTATGGATCAATGGCCTACAAAACCAATTAGCGATAATGCATGAATATCCAATGCTCGGTTCATTATATATATACCCCGCAACGGATGAATTGAAAGAAGTTATTCATCAAAGTTTAAACCCGCTTTTCGTTTCAAAGAATAAACCTATCGAATATGGCTTAACGGATGTTGATGGCATTTTAGTATTGCGGTTATTAGGTTCTCAAACTGAACCTATGATGGCTTGCTTTGTGCAAATTTGGCAAGCAACAAGGCAGCACTGGCTAGGTTATTGCCCTGAACCACCACGAATTTGGGCAACTTAAACGTTATTTTTAGGAGCAAAAATGGAACTAACACCAAGAGAGAAAGATAAATTATTGCTTTTTACCGCCGGGCTTGTTGCGCAAAAGCGCTTAGATCGTGGATTAAAACTCAACTATCCAGAAGCGGTTGCGTTGATCAGTTGTGAGATTATGGAAGGCGCTCGCGATGGTAAAACCGTCGCACAATTAATGAGTGAAGGCCGTACCATCTTAACCGCCGATCAAGTCATGGAAGGTGTCCCCGAAATGATCAAAGACGTCCAAGTGGAATGCACATTCCCTGACGGCACTAAACTTGTTTCCATTCATGATCCAATTGTATAGGTAGCAATATGATCCCCGGTGAAATTAAAGTTAACTCAGCTTTAGGTGACATCGTACTCAATGCAGGTCGAGAAACCCAAACCGTCCAAGTCGCTAACCATGGTGATCGCCCTATTCAGATTGGCTCTCATTACCATTTTTATGAAGTGAACGACGCCCTTAAATTTGAGCGGGAAGCGACGTTAGGCTTTCGTTTAAATATCCCTGCGGGTATGGCCGTTCGTTTTGAACCAGGCCAAAGCCGTACGGTTGAGTTAGTCGCATTTAGTGGCAAAAGAGAAATTTATGGCTTCCATGGCAAAGTCATGGGCAAGTTAAAGAGTGAGAATTAATAATGAAAACTATCTCACGGCAAGCTTACGCTGATATGTTTGGTCCAACAACAGGTGACCGCTTACGCTTAGCAGATACCGAGTTATTTTTAGAGATCGAAAAAGATTTCACCACTTACGGTGAGGAAGTTAAATTTGGCGGTGGTAAAGTCATCCGTGACGGCATGGGGCAAAGCCAAGTCACGAGTGACCAATGTGTTGATGTCCTAATCACCAACGCCATTATTTTAGACCATTGGGGGATCGTCAAAGCAGATATCGGTATTAAAAATGGCCGTATTGCCGGTATTGGTAAAGCAGGTAACCCTGACGTTCAACCCAACGTAGATATTGTTATTGGCCCGGGAACAGAAGTGGTTGCCGGTGAAGGTAAAATTATTACCGCAGGCGGTGTCGATACCCATATTCACTTCATTTGCCCACAGCAAGCAGAAGAAGGTTTGGTATCTGGAGTTACTACATTTATAGGCGGTGGAACGGGCCCTGTAGCTGGTACCAATGCGACGACAGTAACGCCCGGTATCTGGAACATGTACCGCATGTTAGAAGCAGTAGACGAGTTACCCATCAATGTGGGCCTGTTTGGTAAAGGCTGCGTAAGCAAACCTGAAGCTATCCGCGAACAAATCGAAGCAGGTGCAATTGGCCTTAAAATCCATGAGGACTGGGGCGCAACCCCAATGGCAATTGATAACTGCCTAAATGTCGCAGATGAAATGGATGTGCAAGTCGCTATCCACTCAGATACCTTAAATGAAGGTGGGTTTTATGAGGAAACCGTCAAAGCCATTGCTGGACGAGTGATCCACGTATTCCATACTGAAGGTGCTGGGGGTGGTCATGCCCCTGATGTGATCAAATCTGTAGGTGAGCCCAATATTCTCCCCGCTTCAACCAACCCAACTATGCCGTATACCATCAACACGGTGGACGAACATTTGGATATGTTGATGGTTTGCCATCATCTCGACCCTTCTATTCCTGAAGATGTCGCTTTTGCCGAGTCGCGAATTCGGCGTGAAACCATTGCAGCAGAAGATATTTTGCATGACATGGGAGCAATTTCTGTCATGTCCTCTGATTCGCAAGCAATGGGGCGTGTTGGCGAGGTTATCATTCGCACTTGGCAATGCGCTCATAAAATGAAATTGCAGCGTGGCACCCTAGAAGGGGATACACCGGAAAGTGACAATAACCGAATTAAACGCTATGTCGCTAAATACACAATTAACCCCGCTATCGCCCATGGCATTGCCCATGAAGTCGGGTCGATTGAAAAAGGTAAACTCGCGGATATCGTGTTGTGGGACCCTGCCTTTTTTGCCATTAAACCGGCCTTGATTATGAAGGGTGGCATGGTGGCTTATGCCCCTATGGGGGATATTAATGCGGCTATTCCAACGCCTCAACCTGTCCATTACCGCCCAATGTTTGGCGCATTAGGTAAAGCCAAATACCACACTTCGATGATTTTTATGTCGAAAGCCGGTATCGATGCAGGCGTGCCTGAGAAACTAGGCTTACAAAGTCAAATTGGCCGAGTTGAGGGCTGCCGTAACATCACCAAAGCATCCATGATCCACAATAACTATGTGCCTCATATTGAGCTCGACCCACAAACTTACATTGTCAAAGCTGATGGTATTCCATTGGTTTGTGAGCCAGCCACTGAACTCCCCATGGCACAACGTTACTTTTTATTCTGATCCCTAATTGAAGAGCCAGTGCATGAAAAAATTTATTAAAGTTATAGATAACCATGAGGCACCTGATATGCATTTATCATTGTGTTTAACCATGGATGAGCGCACTAAGAGCCGTTTAAAAGTCACCTTAAGTGATGGACAAGAAGCGGGGTTATTCCTTCCCCGTGGAACAATACTTAAGGAAGGTGATGTATTAGCCACGGAAACTGGGGAATTCGTCACTATCGAAGCCGCAAAAGAGCAAGTTTCGACGGTTTACAGTGATGACCCACTGCTGTTGGCGCGTGTTTGCTATCACTTAGGCAACCGCCACGTTCCTCTGCAAATTGAAGCGGGTTGGTGCCGTTATTTTCACGACCATGTGTTAGATGATATGGCCCGTGGATTAGGTGCAACGGTCAGTGTGGGGCTGGAAAAATACCAACCTGAGCCGGGGGCTTATGGTGGGTCATCCGGTGGGCATCATCATCACCATCAACATGACCACGATGAACATCACCACCATTAATAACACTGGAGAAGTTTATCCATGTTAGCAGATTTGCGCTTATATCAACTTGTCAGTCCCTCTTTACCTGTTGGGTCATTCACTTATTCCCAAGGCTTGGAATGGGCGATTGAAAACGGCTGGGTCACCACGCCGGATACTCTTGCAAGCTGGTTAACAGCACAAATGACCCACGCAATTGCGACATTAGAACTTCCTGTTTTGCGGCAAATTCATACACATTTGCTATGTTCCGATATAGAAAAAGTCACCTATTGGTGTGATTTTATGATCGCCAGCCGTGAAACGAAGGAGCTACGCTTAGAGGAGCGCCAGCGAGGTATTGCTTTCGCCCGCTTGCTACCTCAGCTAGGGATTGAGCTTGATACAACCACACAGACCTGCGTTAAGCAAACACAGTTAATGGCGTTTGCTCTTGCGGCAGTCAGTTGGAATATTGATATTGAAAAGCTGTGCAGTGCCTATGCATGGGGTTGGCTGGAAAACACCGTCATGTCTGGTGTTAAGCTAATCCCTCTTGGGCAAAGTGCTGGACAGAACATCCTATTTACCCTGACAGAACGCATCCCAACCATTGTCGCGCAATCAGCCACTTGGCCTTTAGAAGATATCGGCAGTTTTACCCCTGCCCAAATTATTGCCAGTAGTCGGCATGAAACCCAATACACACGACTTTTTCGTTCATGAGAAATATACAATGCAAGAATATAACCAACCCCTACGAATTGGTGTCGGTGGGCCAGTAGGCTCAGGAAAAACGGCATTACTCGAAGTTTTATGTAAAGCGATGCGCGATACCTACCAAATTGCGGTCGTCACCAATGATATTTATACCCAAGAAGATGCAAAAATACTCACGCGTGCCGAAGCCTTAGACGCTGACCGCATTATCGGCGTAGAAACAGGCGGTTGCCCTCACACTGCCATTCGTGAAGATGCCTCCATGAACCTTGCGGCAGTTGAGGAACTGGCAATGCGCCACAAAAACCTCGATGTCGTATTTGTGGAAAGCGGTGGCGACAATCTAAGTGCAACTTTTAGCCCAGAGCTCGCCGATTTAACGATCTATGTTATTGATGTCGCTGAAGGGGAAAAAATCCCACGTAAGGGCGGCCCGGGTATTACCCATTCTGATTTATTGGTGATCAATAAAATAGACCTCGCTCCGTATGTTGGGGCATCATTAGAGGTTATGGAAGCAGATACCGCAAGAATGCGCCCAATCAAACCTTATGTTTTCACCAACTTGAAGAAAAAAGTAGGCTTAGAGACCATTATCGAGTTTATTATCGATAAAGGTATGCTAAGGCGTTAGTCTGTTAGTTTGCCCTATAGTTTTTTGCCTATAGGGCATCTGATTAACAAATACGTGGTAATGGCTCACTGTGTGGTAAATCTAACAGCCTTGAGGCACCAAAAACCCCGACTAATTTCACTTGTTTTTGCTCTGTGACACAACCAATGGTAGCAGCATTTTCACCTAATGGATGGCTGCGCAACGCACCGAGTACTGCGCTTTCTGCGTCAGGTTTAACCACAATCACCAATTTACCTTCATTAGCGAAGTTAAGTGGCTCTAAACCTAATAGTTCACAAACCCCTCTAACAGCAGAAGAAACGGGTAAATCCCCTTCATTCACCGCTATTCCACACCCACTGGCCTGTGAAAATTCATGCAAAATAGCAGTAACCCCGCCACGGGTGGCATCCCGTAATGCACGGACCCCCTCAATATTGCGCAGTGGTTCAATCAATGGCGTTAATACCGCGCAATCACTATTTAGCTCAGCTTCCAAACCAAGCTGTTCTCGTAAGTTTAAGATGGTTGCGCCGTGATCGCCCAAAGTGCCACTCACTATTACCTTGTCACCCGCTTGAATTTGCTGGGCCCCCCAACGGATCTCACTTGGGATCACCCCAATACCAGCAGTGTTAATAAAGACTTTATCGGCAGCTCCACGCTGCACCACTTTAGTATCTCCGGTCACAATCTCAACGCCTGCGGCGGCAGCTGTTGCTGCCATGGATTCAACAATAGTTTGTAATTCAGATAGAAGGAAACCTTCTTCCAATATAAAACCGCAAGAAAGATATTTAGGAATAGCGCCACTCACCGCTACGTCATTAACCGTACCACACACGGCAAGCTTACCAATATTGCCACCAGGGAAAAAAATAGGATCAATCACATAGCTGTCAGTACTAAAAGCTAAACGGTCACCTAAAGCCGTTAACTCCGCCAATGATAACCGCGCTTGGTCCTCCCTTTCATTAAGTGCTTGATTGGCAAATGCCTGCAAAAACAACTGTTCTATCAGTTGCTGCATAGCCTGCCCGCCACTCCCATGTGCCATCGTCACCACATTGTTAGCATCACGACTCATTTATGCCTCCCGACGATATTGATAATAAGCCGCACAAGCGCCTTCTGAAGAAACCATTAATGCACCAAATGCTGTTTGAGGCGTGCAACGTTTGCCAAATAGAGCACATTCATTCGGTTTACAACGCCCCGTTAAGACATCACCACAACGAGCTTGCGGGTCATCAGCCACTTGATGAGGCTGTATTTGGAAACGTAATTCTGCATCAAAACTTTGATAAGCTTTCGAGAGCTGAATACCTGAACCCGCAATCTCCCCAAGTCCACGCCATTCGCTCGTTGTTTTTAATTCAAAAACATCACCCAATGCTTTTAATGCCAACATATTGCCATGATCAGATACAATACGCTTATATTGGTTTTCTACTTCACAGCGGCCATCTGCAAGTTGGTCAACAAGCATCGCTATGGATTGCAGAATATCAAGTGGTTCAAATCCCGTTACCACCAGCGGTTTATGAAAGTCATCCGTAATAAATTGATAAGGCTGAGAGCCAATCACCATGCTGACATGCCCCGGTGCTAAAAAGCCATCAATACGTACATCAGGTTGTTCTAACAGGCTTTTAAGCGTTGGGATAATAGTAATATGTTGGCAAAATACCGTAAAATTATTGAGCTGACGGCGTTTTGCTTGCTGCAAGGTGATCGCCGTACTCGGCATGGTGGTTTCAAAGCCTAAGCCAAAGAAAACCACTTGGCGTTCAGGCTGCTGCTCAGCTAACGCTAGCGCATCAAGAGGAGAATAAACAATACGTACATCAGCCCCACGTCTTTTGGCATCTAATAATGAGCCTTTTTGACCAGGCACTCGCATGGCATCCCCATAAGTACAAAAAATCACTTCTGGGCGCTCCGCAATTTCAATGCAGCCATCGATACGCCCCATCGGTAATACGCAGACAGGGCAGCCCGGCCCATGCACAAATTCAATTTCATCAGGTAAAAGTTGGTCAATACCAAATTTGAAAATAGCATGGGTATGGCCGCCGCACACTTCCATGAGTTGTAATGGGCGGAACTTCGCTTGTGGAATGTCACTCACTCGTTTACGGATATGGCTTAATAATGCCTGCGCTAACGTTGGGTCTCGAAACTCATCGACGTACTGCATCAGAGTCTCCTACTGTTAACCCACTAAAATCGCTCACTTCATGATCTAATTGGCTCATTGCCGTTAAGGCATCTAACGTCGATTGTGCTTCTTCTTCATTAATGATACTCATGGCAAAGCCGACGTGTACTAATACCCATTGGCCTAATAAATCTGAAGTTTCCCCTTCACAAATTAAACCAATATTAACGTCCCGCTTTACACCACACACATCCACTTGCGCCAATTGGTGAATATCTTCACCCACTGCGACAATTTTTCCCGGAATGCCTAAGCACATAACTGAGTCTCCAGCCACGCTAGCCATGCGTCCATACCATCTCCTTGCGTCGCAGAGACTTGGATCACTTGGATGTTTGGATTCACTTGTTTGGCATTGGCAATACAAGCGTCCACATCAAAATGTAAATAAGGCAGTAAGTCGATTTTATTCAGTAACATAATGTCTGCAGCCGCAAACATATGTGGGTATTTTAAGGGTTTATCTTCCCCTTCCGTTACCGAAAGCACTGCGACTTTATGACGTTCCCCTAAATCAAAACTTGCAGGGCATACTAAATTCCCCACATTTTCAATAAATAACAAACTATTATCTTCTAGACCTAAACGTGCGGCCGCATCATGCACCATTTGTGCATCTAAATGGCAACCTTTACCTGTATTCACTTGAATAGCAGGTACTCCCGTTTCACGGATACGCTGCGCATCATTGGTGGTTTGCTGATCCCCCTCGATGACTGCGCAATTTACTTTGCCCCGCATTTTTAATAGGGTTTCAGTTAATAACGTTGTTTTACCCGAACCGGGGCTGGAAACTAAATTTAACGCTAAAATATTTTTTTGGTTAAACCCATCACGGTTATGCTCTGCAAGATGATTGTTTTTATCTAATACATCCATTTCGATTTGCAGCATGCGTTTTTGACTAATCCCCGGTGCATGAGTCCCTGCCTCCCCGTGGCCATAATCCAGATCGTGATGCTCCCCCGCAGGTTTAAAGCTTGATTCTAGAGTTTGATAAACATGTTTGTGCTTATGCTTATGTTTATGTTTTTTTGATTTCGCCTCGACGGGAGCCGGTTCATATTGGTGATAGTGATTATGCACATCACCTTGATGATAATAATGATGATGGATAATAACCGTTTGCCCTTGGTTATCGTCTTGGTGCGAAAGCCCATGATCATGATGATCGTGTCCATGATGGTGATCATTGTCGTGATGATGATCATGAGGGTGGTCATGGTGATGATTATGGTCGTGATGAGGGTCATCGCCCTCGATCTTGCGCTCCCCTGAAGCACACCCACAAGTACTACACATAAGTTTCACTCCCAACAATGAGATTGTTAAATTAGGTTAATACATAATCCATTGAGACTGGTTGATGCACCTCAAACCCAACCTGAAAAACTATTCAACTTCGAGCTCTTTGATGCGTAAACTATCGCCATTCTCAACCTTTAAATTAAAACTCTGACATTGCGGGCAGCCTGATTGGTGGCTTTCGACTTCCACCATTTTACTGCAATCCCAACACCAAGCCTGCGCAGGAGTATGGATAACATGAAGTTGACACCCCTCCGCCACCGTACCGCGGCAAGCAATATCAAAACAAAAACGAAAAGCCCCCTCTTCAATACAAGAGAGCGCTCCAATTTCTAACCAAACCCCTGAAACTCGTGTTACCGCATTTAGCTTGGCTTGCTGCTCAATAATGTCTACTGTGCTTTGGCACAGAGCAACCTCATGCATTATGCCCCCTTCAAATGACGAGCAAATAAAGCGCGACGTGCAGGTGATTGCGGAATATTTGGGTCGCTAACAGGCAATGACAGCAAAATCCGGCGGCAATCATCCACAAGGTGAATACCTTGCTCAATGCTCAAGCCTTTATCTAATGGTGACATTAAAGAGCAAGCCAAATATTGCGTTAACCCCTCAAGTTCCCCTACGGTGTAAGTCATTTCACCGTAAGGCAGAATTAACCCTAATTTGTCCCCCACACTACGCCGCTGCCAATATTGTTCAGGGCCGGGCAAAATAACAGCGCTTAACATCCATGGAGTGATAACAACGCCTACCCATTGATGTTCAAACAAGACAAAATCACTGGCGTAAACAGGCATAGTCGGATGTAAAAAAGATAAATCATGCATCGATTGCTCTACAACACGCTGAAATGCGGCCTCAACAAGAGGCCGGGGATTGGCTTCATAGCCTTTAATATCATCAGACATGTAAACTCTCTTCTTTGGCAATCACCTCTAGGCCTTCGCTGCGCAGCACTTCAACCACTTTTCTCAACGCGGGCTCAAGGGCAGCTTGCCCCGTTAACGTTAAGCCAATATGCGGTTCAAGGGATTCAGGTACCACACCGACTAAGGTTAGACGTTGGGGGAATTCATCCGTTAAATGCAAAGCCGATAGCACATCTGATAGGCCAAGTTGATGAGGGGAAATTTTTCGGGTAAATAATGCGGGCACTTCGTCATCGCGTAGTACTAAAATTGAGCCAGCCTGCTGGCTCGATAACACCACATCCGCAATAATCAAATGGTCACGGTCGGCCATTGGGCCGATCAATTCCATACCAGCAGTACCACCATCTAGCACTTCTACACATTCGGGCAAGTGATAACGTTCTTCTAACGCTTCCACTATACGCACACCTATCCCTTCGTCACTCAATAAGATATTGCCAACACCCAAGACTAAAATACGCATTACAGCACCTTAACCTTAGTGACTTCACCACCTTCAGTGTCCACAATATGTACAGCACAAGACATACAAGGGTCAAAGGAGTGAATGGTCCTGACTACTTCTAAAGGTTTTGTTGGGTCAGCAACGGGTGTTCCCACAAGGGCTTGTTCGTACGGACCCGGTTCATCGTTAAAGTTACGTGGGCCTGAGTTCCATGTCGATGGCACAACGGCTTGGTAATTTTCAATTTTACCGTCTTTGATAACCACCCAGTGGGAAAGTAGCCCACGAGGTACTTCCCCAAAGCCAACCCCTTTGATGGTGGCATTTTCTGGGAAGTTCGGTTTAACAAAGGTGGTAAAGTCCCCTTTGCCGATGTTATCCACCAGCGCTTGCCACTGAATCGACAACGTTTCATTCAATACACAGCAACGCACGCTACGACCAATAATACGACCTAATGTGGAATGCAGTTGGTCGATGCTAATACTGTTACCTGACAGAGTTTGGTACAGGTTCACTACATCGTTAAAATGTTTTTCCGTTGGCTCATGTTTTGCTGCCAGTTTGCACAGTAAGTCTGCCAACGGTCCCACTTCAACAGTTTTATCGTAGAAAGTCGGTGCTTTTACCCATGAATATTTACCGTCATCATCCCAACCAGTGTAGTCAGGGTTAGTGGTTCCTTCCCATGGCGCTTGTGGTTCGTTTTCTTTGTACCATGCATGTTTGCTACTTTCTTTAATACCATTGATCAAATACTCATCTGTATGGCTGGTAATTGGGCGATAAGTACTAAAGTCACTATTTTCTAAGTAACCACCGGGCAATAAGAAGCTACCATTTTTACCATCCATTGGCATTTCAGGCATACACATATAATTTTGAGCACCTTGACCAACTTCTAACCACTCAGGATAACCCGCAGCAATAACAGCCGCATCGATTTTGTACACTTGCTCAATAAAATCCCCCAAACGATCGATAAAAGATTTCACATACATCAAGCGTTCAAGGTTAAGTACACCAACCCCATCAAGGTTGATTGGGTTTGCCACACCACCAACAGCAAGGTTTTGAATATGCGGTGTTTTCCCCCCTAACAATGCCACAATACGGTTTGCATCCCTTTGGCACTCAAGGGCTTGTAAATAGTGAGCCACCGCAATTAAGTTTACCTCTGGCGACAATTTCATCGCTGGGTGCCCCCAATAACCATTAGCAAAAATGCCTAATTGACCACTTGCGACTAATTTTTTAATTTTATCTTGCACGCGTGTAAATTCTGCGGCGCTATTGAGCGGCCAAGTTGAAATACCGCTTAAGATTTCAGCGGCTTTATTTGGGTCGGCATTTAATGCGGAGGTGATATCCACCCAATCTAATGCAGATAACTGATAAAAATGGACAATATGGTCTTGAATAGTATGCGCGGCTAAAATCATATTACGGATGTACTGCGCATTAACAGGTACATCAATATTCAAAGCGCTTTCAATCGTGCGGACAGATACAATACCATGGACAGTCGTACAAACCCCGCAAATACGCTGCATGATCATCCATGCATCACGAGGGTCTTTCCCTTTGACGATTTCCTCCATACCGCGCCACATAGTGCCTGAAGCCCAAGCCTTAGTGACCTTTCCATCTTCAATTTCACAATCAATGCGTAAGTGACCTTCGATACGAGTGACTGGATCTATTGTTATACGTTGGCTCATGCTTTACCTCGGGCCTGTGAATGGCTCATCGTTGTTTTTTTCAATGCTGGGATAACAGGTAGTAAGCGGACCAATAAGATATAAGCGCATACCTCAATTGCCACAAAACCTATTGAAATTAAAAGTTCTTCTGTTGTTGGGAAGTAGTCGTAACCGCCCCCCGGATTGAACGCGACAAGGGAGTAGCTCATCCGCCACATTGCCGCCCCGATTAACATGCTCAACCCACTGATATATAACCAACGCGAGTCATTTCTCAGCGATGGAATACGGAAAATAACCAGAGGGATCACCATTAACACGGTTTCTATCCAGAACATCATGGCGTAAAAATCGCCATTAAAAATGTGATGTAATTTTTCGCGGTAAATCAACTCACCAAATCGGCAGGCTAAGAACAATATCAAGAGCACTTGCAGAATTTGCGTTAATCGCACAAATAATGGTCGTTCGTCAGCCCCCTGCCCCTTTAAGGCAGCTTGCAGCAATGAACCTTCAAAAATAACAATCGAGAAACCCATAATGAACGCGGTCAACAGTGAGAGCAGCGGCAGCATTTCATAACTTTGCCAAATAGGATGAACTTTATATCCCGCAGAAATCATCAATGACCCCATTGAGGATTGGTGCATCATGGGTAACAAGGCTCCTAATGCAATAATGAAAAACATGACTTTATTCAAGCGTTTTAACGAGACCTTCCAACCAAAACGCTCACACAATGCTGGGGCAAACTCTAAGGCCATGACCCCGATATAAATCGTCATGCATACTGCCGTTTCAAACAGCACCGAATTGGTATTGAAGAAGCCGGGAATATAGAAATAAGGTAAGTTCCAGTAACGCCCCACATCGATAGTTATCGATAAACCACCAAGCGAATAACCGAACAAACTAGCGAGTAATGCAGGACGTACCAACGGATGATATTCTCCGCGATTAAATACGTACACTGCCCAAGCCAGTGCCCAACCGCCACAAGCAAACCCTGTACCAATCAGCAGATCAAAAGCAATCCAAATTCCCCATGGATAGCCGCCATTTAAGTCAGAAACGGAACCGAGTCCAAAAACCAGACGTTTTATAATCAGAATGACACAAATTAGAACCAACGGCCCAAAGACCATTATTGGCCAACTGACTAAACGCCCACCGAGCGGCTGTTCTTTATGATGCGTCGTCATTTGAGTCATCTCCTTCGTGTTTGTCATTCTTGGTATTGCGGTATACCAAGAAGCTCAGCCCTGCTAGTGCGGCTAATGGCAACACCATGCCTTTATAAAGGGTATGCTGCACATATTCAGAGCGAGCACCGGTAGAAAGCTGGTCTAGTTCAGGTAACCCAAGATTCTGATAAGGCACCCCTGAAAGCACTATCACCTGCGTACCGCCACCTTCAAGCTCGCCATATATGTGCGACTCATATTTAGGTACTTTAATGACATTCGGGTCATTACTATGCAAAGTTTGGCGAGGGTAACCGTATTCATCCCCTGCTTTGAGTGTTAAACGTTTTTTTGCTTCTGCCAGCAGTTCTTCACGCGTACCGAAAATCACTGCTCCTGTAGGGCAAACCTCTACACACCCCGGTAACCCCCCTTTATCTAAGCGCTCTACACCTTTTTGGTTACATAGCTCACATTTATGAATTGCACCAAATTTGTCATCGTAAGCATATTTAGGAATATTGAATGGACATGCCACCATGCAATAACGGCAACCGGTACACACACTAGCGTCGTAATGGATAATGCCTGTTTTCGGATCTTTCTTTAATGCTTGAACAGGACAAACCGACACACAGTTAGGGTCAACGCAATGCATGCATTGTTTTTTGATGTAAGCGTAGCCGTCTTTTTCCTGATCTTTATTAACCCCAGTCCCGCTACTCCAGACCTGAATAATATTATTGGTATAAGGGGTCAGTTTGTCGTTATTTGACCACGTTTGCTCCCCAACAGGGTTGCGCTCAGGGTGGTTAATATCTTGGCACTTAGTGACACAAGCCTGACAACCAATGCATAGCGTCGAGTCATACAGCATGCCAAGAGAATTCGGAATTGGCGGCCGGTTCTCTGCCCCAGCTAAACTAGGCGAGCTACCAGCTAATAGTGCTCCCCCAGCGGAGAGTTTAAGAAAATTTCGTCTATTCACGGTTATTCTCCCCGTGAGTCAGTATCTTGTTGGCGTTTTTGACGACCTAATTCACGCACAGCCATCACACTCACACCAGCCACTAGCCCTACAACGCCACCAATTAACCCCACTGCGGTTGATGATATTTGCCCACCTTCACGGTTATTCACATCAGGCTTGTCCGCACGCGGTGTTGGGTTTTCAACACTCGCAAGTTGGTGGATAGCTTTATGAAAACCCACATTTTCCTCATTACAACCATAGCAAGGATGACCAATTGCCACTGGCCACACGCCACCGACATCACAAAATTGTAATGTGGAGCAATTACCGTAAGTTTCGGGCCCTTTACAACCTAAATGGTATAAACACCAACCTTCACGGTGACCATCATCCCCGAACTCTTTTGCGAAGCGTCCCGCATCAAAGTGAGGACGACGTTCACAGTGTTCATGAATTAATCGACCGTACGCGAACATTGGGCGATTTTTACTGTCTAGTTTTGGAGGTCTGTTAAAGGTAATTAAATGAGCAACTGTCGCAAGGAAGTTATGTGGGTTTGGTGGGCAACCAGGGATATTAATAACCGTTTTATCTTTAATTACTTGGTTGAGGCCAACTGCACCTGTTGGGTTATCCCCAGCAGCCGCAACACCGCCCCATGATGCACAAGAACCAATAGCAATTACCGCCGCCGCATGTTCAGCCACTTCACGGATATGCTCAACAATCGGTTTTCCTGCAACCATGCAGTAAATACCACCATCTTTCAATGGGATAGAACCATCAACGACTAATACATACTTGCCTTTATACTTCTCTATCGCAGCATGCTTGTTCTGTTCGACCTGTTCTCCAAAAGCGGCGGACAATACCTCATGGTATTCCAGTGAAATCGTATCAAGAATTAAGTTTTCCAAGGTGGGGTGAGTAGAACACAGCAAAGACTCTGTGCAGCCCGTACACTCTTGAGCCCCAATCCAAATAACGGGGGGACGTGATGGGTCACTAATAGATTCAGCAATTTGAGCGGCCGCATTCGCGCTTAGCCCCATTGTTGCTGCCAATGCTGTACATAACTTCATAAAATCACGGCGGTTTATACCATGAGAAGAAATAATAGAGTTATCTCCTATCATTCTTTTTTCCTATTATTATGGGTGGCTTAGAACCTATTCATTAGGCAAATTTTGTTTATTATCTTGAGGTTATAAATACCACCACGCCTATGCCCTAATGTGCATACGCCTTTGGCTAGTATTGTTACCGTAAGATTGAAAATAAAACCATGCCTAATGAAATAAGTTCTTATTTAAGTAACCTGATGCATAAATATAAAACAAGATCCTATTCCTACTTGCTTTTTATCGCTTGATCTTTATCAAGAGGTAATAAGAAAATTTATCTTTTTTATATATTTGTTAGAAAAATCGATTCAGTTCGTGAGGATTAAAAAATATAACCATAGAAACAAATAGTCTGTTTAATTCAATATTGCGCTACATATCACATTAATTTAAATATAAAATTTATTTATTTTCATAAGGATAATGAAAACCATTATTTTAAATTAAATTAATTAACCGAAATTTGCGTATTAATAAAAAGCCTATTTTTAATACAGAGAAATAAAGTAAATAAGAATCAATATCAAAAAATAATAAAGATAATAATAGAATATGGGTGTATAAGAAGATATTACCATCCACTTATATAATTTCATTATCATCGTATCTATATTCAATTAAACTTTTAATCTTGCTGCTGCAATAGCTACTTGCCCTAATGATAACCCCCCATCCCCCATGGGTAATTGTTTAGCATACAGTACATCAAATTCGTTCAAATTACTGACCAGCAACCGCCTTAATAACTGATTATGAATAACCCCTCCAGACAGCACTATCCGGTGAATACCATATTGGTGAGCTGACTTTCTAGCAAGTTCGGCAAAACCTTGTGCTAGAGCAACATGAAATGCATGGGCACGCTGCACTTTAGGGGCTTGATAAGCAACCCATTGTTGCCAAAACGTTTTTAAATCCAATTGCTGGCCAATTAAAGGCATACTGACTGGGTGCGTCATAACATCACATTGCGAAGCTAATGCTTCGAGCTGACACGCAGCTTCCCCTTCCCAACTGGTCGCCGCCGTACAAATCCCTAACGCAGCGGCAACTGCATCAAACAACCGACCTACCGATGAAGCTACGGGGCTGTTAACTCCTCGTTGAATCGCTTTTTGCAAACCCTGCCAAGGAAATTCCTTTAACTGCAATGCCATTTCCTGTTGCTGCCACTGTGGAACAAACTGTAACCAATGGGCCAATAAATTGCGCCAAGGCTGCCGCGATGCTAATTCACCTCCGGGTAGCGCTACTGGCGGTAGCCCCCCTAAATGCTGGCTAGTGTTGTAATCGACTAATAAACATTCCCCTCCCCATAGTCGATTATCATCGCCATAACCTAAGCCATCTAGGGCTAAGCCAATCACTTTACTACCATCTAACGGCAAGCCATGTTCTACCATTACAGCAGCGATATGAGCATGGTGATGCTGTACCTTAATGAAGGGAATTTGTCGTTGTTGCGCCAATGTTTCTCCGTAACGGTAACTCACATAGTTTGGGTGCATATCCCCCACAATGACACTCGGTATAAAGCGATAAATTGACTCAAATAAAGTAATCGTATCTTGATATTGTTGGCAAATATCCATGTCATCAAGATCGCCAAAATGCTGGCTCATCACTGCACTATTGCCCCGCAACAAGCAAAAAGTATTTTTTAGATCCGCACCTAAACCGAGTATTGAGGGCGCATTTTCAAACCCTTTAGGTAAGGCCAATGCATCAGGGACATAACCCCTTGCACGCCTTAACATTTCAGCCTGCCCATCGTGGTAACGGACTAAGGAGTCATCAGCTCGCTGCACAATGTCTCGGTTATGTGTCAACCAAAAGTCAGCGACATTCGCTAAATCAGTAAATGCATCTGCCTCAGTTAATACGGGGGGTTTTCCAGAGGCATTACCAGAAGTCATAATTAATGGCCGTTTCACTTTTGCCATCAATAGGTGCTGTAAAGGGTTGGAAGGTAACATCACACCTAACTCTGTCAGTTCAGGAGCAACCGCTGCACTCAGTGAGTTATTCGCCCATTTATGAATTAAGACAATAGGTGCCGCAGGACTTTTTAATAATGCCTTTAACCCATTGTTAACCTTTATATTTTCATCCTCTAGCCAACCTATGGACGGAACCATCACTGCAAACGGTTTTGTAGGCCGCCGCTTACGTTGGCGTAATTGTTTCACCGCGTCATCGTTCGTCGCATCACAAGCTAGATGAAAGCCGCCTAACCCCTTTATTGCAATAATTTTGCCAAGCAATATTTGCTCCGTTGCCAATAACAGAGCATCCTCTTTTTGCGCTAAAGTTTGCCCTAAACCATCGCAAAGCTTAATTTCTGGACCACACTGCGCACAAGCATTGGGTTGAGCATGAAAGCGCCTATCGGCTGGTGATTGATATTCAGATAAACAATGTGCGCATAATGGGAAGTTAGCCATTGCCGTGTTTGGTCGGTCGTACGGCATATGGCGGATAATGGTAAACCTTGGACCACAATGGGTGCAGTTAGTAAATGGGTAATGAAAACGCCTATTTGAGGGAGTAAAAAGTTCTTGCAAGCACGCATCACAAGTTGCCGCATCGGGGATCACTTGTGTATCCATTCGACCTTCGCCACTACGGCGAATAGTAAAGCTCTCAGGTAATATCTGCCATTGAAATGAACTTGATTGTACGCTTTCAATGTGTGCTAAAGGCGGGCAGTGTTGATGTAGTAATTGTATGAACTCGCTTAAATTAGTGCCTGCACATAAACGAACTAGCACCCCTTCACCGTCATTACAAACATCACCATAAAGATGGCATTGATGAGCAAGTTGCCAAATATATGGCCGAAACCCTACCCCCTGAACCTTACCTTTTATACGAAGCTGTATTCCGTTTTCCACTTACACACCCTCTTTATTACTAAGGGTATATTTTCACGCTAATAGTTAAAGAAAACTTCACTTAAGATCAAAAAAGTATAGAAAAATATTAACAATACACGCTCAATAGAAATAGCCACAAAACAACTTTTGTGGCTATTTTAGCTAAAAAATGAGTTTACTTATTTAATCGCTGATAAAACCATCTTCCATACGGTTGAAGTTATAGAAAAACTCGGATGGGTCGACAACAGCAGGATCACTGTATTTTCTCGCTTCATCCCACCATAATTGCTGTAACTCTTTCAATTTTTCTGGGTACTTTTTCGCTAAGTCGGTTGATTCAGAAAAATCTTCAGCTGTATTAAACAACTGCCATTGGTCATCATCGTAGCTAGTGTTATAGCGGTGTAATGCAACTGCACGCCAGTCACCTTGGGTGATCGCTCTTTGACTACGTAATTGGAAATACTGAACATCACGTGTTTTTGCATCAGCAGAATTCAATGTAGCTAAGAATGATTTTCCAGCAACAGGAACTTGTTTAACGCCATCAATTTCAGTGGCAAACGAGGTTCCAGCAGCGTCTAAAATAGTAGGCGCAATGTCAATCACACTGACATATTGGGAACGAATACTATTTGGTTCTTGGATCTGACTTGGCCATGAAACAATCAGAGGTGTGCGAACCCCTCCTAAATAAGGCCACAATTTATAACGCTTAAATGGCGTGGCACCCGCATATGCCCATGGGCGTTGATACAACATATCCGTTTTTGGTCCACCCGCATCGTTAAGGTTATCATACATTTCCTTAACCGTGGTTTTATCCATATATGCTGTTCTAAAACCGCCATTAACTCCGCCTTCTGGTGCGGCTCCATTGTCAGATAATAGAATAATTAGCGTATCATCGTATTGACCTGTTTCTTTTAAGTGATCCACTAAACGGCCAATTTGTTCATCCGTATGCGTCATGAAACCTGCATAGGTTTCCATAAACCTCGCATAGACTTTTTTCTGCTCAGCATTTAATGAATCCCATGCGGCATCCCCTTTTTCCCTTGACGGCAAAATTGTATTTGCCGGGATAACACCGAGTTTTTTCTGTTTCTCAAAACGGTCTAAACGTAGCTTATCCCACCCTTGATCATACTTGCCATTGTAGTCTTGGATATATGATTTTGGTACATGATAAGGTGAGTGAGCGGCTCCTAAAGCCAAATAAATAAACTTCGGCTGCTCTGATTTTTGGTCAATACGTTGAATCGCATGATCAACTAAATCAACCGACAAATGATATTCAGGGTTATTAGGTGGTGTAATCTTTTGATTATTTTCAACTAGTGCTGGTTTATACTGATTTGTATGGCCACTTAAAAAACCATAAAAATAATCAAATCCCCGCTGCCTTGGCCAAAAACTTTGACTACGCGCTAAATCATCTTTATAGTTTGGTGCTAAATGCCACTTGCCTAGCGCATAGGTATCGTAACCCGCAGACTTCAGCGCTTGTGCAATGTTTTGTGCATTTTCAGGAATTTCCCCACTGGTGGCAGGTCCTGAACCTTTAGGTGTTTCTTTCGATGGTGCATTGACGTTATCAGGCGGTAAATCTTCCATATTAACGGTTTGGTTATTACGCCCAGTCACAATAGCTGCTCGTGTTGGAGCACTGATAGCACTGGTATCAAAACGGTTGTAACGAACCCCAGATTCAGCTAATGCATCAATATTTGGCGTTTTAATCTCTGAACCAAATGCCCCAAAATCAGCAAACCCAACATCATCAAGCACAATTAGAATCACGTTCGGCTGCTTTTTAGCCGCCACAACGTTATCCGTAGCAGCGCTGGCAGTAACTGATGTTGACAGTAGCAATGCACCACCAAATGCAGCACTCACACACTGACTAAGTATTTTGTGCTTATGTGGTAGCCGCGAAAGAAACTGTTTCTTAATTTTTCTTTTTTCTTTGTTAAACATAAAGCCTCGCTTATAAGACATTCGCTAACGAAAAGTGCTAACTTATATTTTTAATGAAAGGTATAAAAACAAAAAAACCTGAGACCTATAACTGCAACGCTATAAGTCTCAGGTTTTTGCCTAGTCAAGCTAGTAACACACCCAAAGTATATCTATCTAATCAAAATAAATTAAATTCACAATCTATAATTTAGGTTTTTGTGAACAACATCAAGGTCTCATATAACCAAATTATTTAAATAAGAATAATTGTGATTAGTGTCAAATAAAACCTACTATTTACCTAGAAACGAATATAAAAAAATGAAAATAATTAAATATAAAAAATAAATTCATGTAGTTACAATTAAATTACTGCAGATTTAACATAGCAGATATATTTATAAAAACAGGTATCAGATCACAGTTCTCATAAATTAATATTGTAAAAAAAATCAACCCGTTTTAAATATATAGCGAATGGTGTGTTACTAGCTTGACTAGGCAAGAACCTGAATTTTTATGCGTCTTTAAAACGTATAAAAATTCAGGTTTTTTTTTACCTAAAATTTCTGCTCAGTAACTCAATGTCAATTAATCTATAAAAATAAAATTAACAATAAAAATTAAATACTAATAAATAAAGGTTGGTATATGAAAATAAGTCGACTACTAAAAGGCTCACTACTCATCCCTATATTATTTTCCTCAGTATTAAAAGCCCAGGAATATAAGCTGGCTGATACCCTAAATGAACCATTAATAAAAGATAGCAAACTAGAGTTATTCCTTCGGAATAGACTAAAATATCTGAATGAAAACGAAGTTGGTCCAACGTATATTCATACAGCTTGGGCTCAAACCATCGGGCTAAATTATGAATCAGGCTTATGGAAGGAAACTCTGGGTTTCGATATTTCTTACACTACTGTGACTAAATTAGGAGCCAGTGATTATTTTGCTAGCCGCGACCTATTATGGAATGATGGCCCTGGATTTAAATTATCAAATGCCAAAGGTTTCACAAAATTTAATAAGCGCAATATCAAGTTGCATTTAGGTGATGAACAAGGGATAAATTATAAAGCAAGATATGGCTGGCAACCCGCACATATGTATACGGTATTAAAAAGCCCTTATGAATCGGCACAAAATAGCTATTTAGGTTATACGGGCACGCTTACTTACCATGATTTCTCAATCGATACATTGTACGTTGATAGTGTTATGGAACGTTTTTCTCCTAACAAAGAAAATCTTCGTAGCAGAAATAATGAATCTGTTGAGTATATTGCAGCAGGTGGCCTCAACTATAAAACTAAAGCACTGAAAGCGACCTATAATTACGGATATGCTAAAGACTATATCGATCGCCATTTTATTGATTTTAACTATATGCCATATTCCGACATTACTCTTGGTTTTCGAGCCGTTGGTAATGTCCCTCAGGAAATGTATAAAAATATGCCGGCATCACGACAAGCTGCAAATGGCAGCTCGTGGGTATATGAAGGAACCGTCAAATGGCAATATGACAGCCTAGGCATGAAAGTTGGTGTTGGATACACCGATGCGGCTAAAAATAATGGTTCGCTTGGTTATTTTGACAGGCATCCAGTTAAAAACGCTCGTTGGCGTTTAGACCCTATGTCTTCAGCCGCTTATCATTACCAGCGAGATGGTGAACTCGCCCTCACTGGCCTCATTGACTATAAATATGCTGAAGATTTTTATTCTGCAATACAATTAAATTACGGCCAGTTTGATTTTAAAAATAACAAAATTAAAACTGGTGAGCTTAATCTTATTAATGCATGGCAACCGAATGATCCGAGTTTAAAAAACTTTACGGTATTTACTAAATTAACTAAAGCTTGGCTATACCAAGCTGAAGGAAATAGAGTTCAACCTGTTTTTGATGATAACGGGCACTATATTCGTAGAAATGCTATCGCCGTAGATATTATTTTTGACTATAAATTTAATATATTTTAGTACTGCTGAACACACATAGAGGTAAAAATGAAAAAAACAATTTTAGCTATTAGCCTATTATCTTTATTTGGACTTCAAGCCCAAGCTAGTAACGATAAAATGCGTATTCTATTAGTTAATGACGACGGATGTGAAGCATTTGGTCTCACTGAATTAAAATCGCAATTAGATGCAAAAGGTTATGATGTTTGGCTAGTTGGCCCTTCGACCAACCAAAGCGGAATTGGTACCGCAATTACATTTAAAGCAGGCAAAGAGTTCGATATAAAAAAAATAAATGAGCGCACTTATTGTTTCCCTGGTACACCTGCTGATTCACTGGATTTTGGTTTACAGGCGTTATTACGAGAAACACCGCCTGACTTAGTTATTTCAGGGGTTAATGACGGGCCAAACACGGGAACATCACAATTAAATTCAGGAACGGTATCAGCTGCATCGCGTGCCGTACGCTTAGGCTACCCAGCCATTGCGGCTAGTATTGGCTACATCATGACTGAAGAAGAAATGAAATCAGGTTGGCCTAGCACTCAGAAGTATTGGCCTGATTCAGTCACTTATGTTGTTGAGCTAGTTGATGATTTAAATAAAAAATGGATACCTGGTGAGACAGTGCTACCCATTAGATCTGGGTTGAGTATTAATTACCCCGCATTACCTAAAGATAAAATTAAAGGCGTAAAATTTGTTGAAAACGAGTATGCGGTTTCACCACAAATTTTATATGAAATAACTGCTGAAGGAAAAGCTAAACAAGTTATTAACCCTGAAGCATTAAAAATGAGAAATGATAATTCTGATACTGGATACCTTGATAAAGGCTATATTACCTATACTGTATTCGATGGTGATTGGAATGCACCTGAAGAAAAAGTGAAAGAATATAAAAATATTCTCAACAAAAAATAATCTTATCATTTTAATAAGTAGAGGCGTAAGGCATGAGTAATGCAAACCCAAATTTCCAATTAATGGCTAAACCTTCTGGTTCAGTGTGCAATATTGATTGTACTTATTGCTTCTATTTAGAAAAATCAAAACTTTATCCTAATAGAAAAAACCAATGGCGAATGAATGATGAGGTTCTAGATCAATACATTCGCACTAATATTGAGCAGCAACCTACTGATGTAATTGATTTTATTTGGCAAGGTGGCGAGCCGACTTTACTTGGACTAGGGTTCTACAAAAAAGCTGTTGCACTTCAGCAAAAATATGCAGGTAAGAAAAGGATCAATAATTCATTTCAAACAAATGCTTTAAACCTTGATGATGACTGGTGCCAATTCTTTAAACAGCATAATTTCTTATTAGGGGTTTCCATCGATGGCGATCAATCTTGTAACGATCAATACCGACTAACACGATCAGCAAAAAGCACGTTTGATCGCTTAATTGCCAGTATCGAGAGACTCAATAAATACCGGGTGGACTTTAATACGCTAACCGTTGTAAATAACTATAACGTAAAAAAGCCGATTGAAATTTATGAGTTTTTAAAGAGTATTGGCAGCTATTACATGCAGTTTATCCCAGTAGTTGAACGGCAGGCACAACAAACAACGACGGAAGGGCTATCACTCATTTCCCCTGAATTTACAGGAAATGCGGAAGTGACAGACTGGTCAGTCAACGCCGCAGAATATGGCCATTTTTTAAATACCCTGTTTGACCACTGGCAAAAAAATGACATTGGTAAAGTCTTTGTCATGAATTTTGAACAGACTATGAGCCAAAGCCTTGGATTCCCAAGCAGCTGTGTCACGAGTGAAACTTGCGGAGCAAATTTAATTGTCGAGGCCAATGGCGATATTTATTCTTGTGATCACTTTGTTTATCCTGAAAATAAAATTGGCAACTTGATGGTCGATAGCATTCCTCATATGTTGGGATCAGAAAATCATCAACGTTTTTCATCGCTAAAAAAAGAGAAGATCAGCCAAGACTGTTTAACCTGTAAGTTTAAGCCACTATGCCATGGCGGTTGCCCAAAGCATCGTTTTTTAATTGACTCGAAAGGGCTTCCTCGAAAAAACTATTTTTGTGATGCCTATAAAATTCACCTATCGCATTCGTTAGGGAAAATGAAAGGGATACTAAAAGAAATTCATGGAAATTAAGAAATAATAAATTAGAGTAAAATTAAAAACCGAGTGGCAACGCTAAACTCGGTTTTTAATGAAAAAGAAACCTTATAGGGCATATTTTTCTATCGCCCTTGCAACCCCATCAGTATCATTACAGCTTGTCACACCAGTAGCCCGTGACTTTAATTCATCGGTTGCATTTTCCATCGCAATACAAGTTCCAGCCACATCAAACATAGGCAGATCATTATTTTGATCACCAATGCACATAATTTCATACTTATGTAAATCCAATTGTTGTGCCAGTGCTTGTATTGCCAAGCCCTTATTCGCATTTTTATTTAACACTTCTAAAAAATACGGGGTACTTCTGACTAAAGTGTACTGTTGAAAATAAGAAGATGGTATTTTTTTGATAATACTCGATAAATAGTTCTCTTCAGAAGAAATCATCAATTTAGTAAATAAGATATTAGTAGGCATTTCATTCATTGGGACATAATGGATTAACGTATTCGAAAGATAAGCTTCATGTGTCGTATAAAAACCAATAATCTTATTTGCAGTGAAGATTTTATTATCTCCAAGAGCATGTAATGAAAGATCTAACTCTTCAGTTTGAGCATAAATTTTTTTATAATCATCAATATCTAATAAAAAATCGATAAGGTGGTTACCGTTAGAAGCATCGTGAATAACACTACCATTGTTACTAATACAGTAGTTACCAGGCTTATCTAAAGCTAACTGTTGTAAATAAGGTTGTATTCCTGAGTAAGGCCTGCCTGATGCAAGGATAATATGTATATTATTTCTTTGAGCTTGTTGAAGAACATTTTGAACATTATCACTAATTTGATGATGAGTATTTAATAACGTGCCATCAAGATCGATAGCAATGAGCTTTATCGCCATACAATTTTCCTTTTTTATTCCCATTTTTAATGGCAATAAAAGTTTTGCCAAGGGATAATTCCAATTAGGTTAATGCCTAGTTTTTCTAGTGACACACCCATGCTAAATAATAGTTAAAATTCAGCCCTAAACTGCATTTAAAAGTCTTTCTATATGTAATGCTAAATAAATAATTTCCTCACGAGAAACTGGAAGGTTATATTCAGATTGTATCAATTCCGCTATTTTTTTTGCACATACAAAATTTTTCATTAATTCTTTCTCGACCAACTCTTCAAGAATAGAATTAAATTGACTACTTTTGTCATGATTTGCCTGACAGCGGATCAATAAATATTTTAAATGATTAATAAATCTAGAGAAAATATCCGACTCAGTATTGACTTGGATATGAAATGAGTAATTTACAATATTAACAATTTTATAAACTATCTGTGTAAACCTGAGTGTATCTCCAACACTTTTGTTATTTAATTTTGCATTAACAAAATGAAGTGCAATAAGAGATGCTTCACTTGCTGGTAAACTTACATCAAATTTTTCATTAATATAATCAACTGCAACCTTTCCTGCAATAAATTCAAGATGATATAAATAAGGCACTTCATACAGAGAAACATTCATTTCCCGACTTTTGCTTCTCTCAATGGCAAAAGTTATATGTTCAGAGAGTGTAATAACTAAGCTATCACTTAAATCCGCATTTAAAATGGGCTTACATTTATTGATAACTTCAATAGTCAATTTGATAATATCAATAGGAATATTATCAAGAAAATTATGGATATCATGGTCTTGAGGCTTGATAAAAAGCTCATCGCTTTCATTACAATGGTAGTTTTGACCTGCTTTAGAGTTAAAGCCTATGCCTTTACCAATAATAACAACCTCTTGTTGGGCTTCGTTGTCTACAAGTATCACATTATTATTTATAACTTTTTTTATTAGGTACATATAGGCGACTTCCATTATTATACGTTATAAACGAAAAAAAACCTGAAATGACATGAAGTAATACTTCAGCATTTTCAGGTTTTTGCCTAGTCTAGCTAGTAACACACCAATTGATATAGATATATCTTTTCTACAAAAAAGGCAAGATTTATGCCTATTTTTTGTGATCAATACCGAAGTAAGCAATCGGTTCTTCTTGCTCTCAAGAACGGCGATTATTTTAATAGCACTTCATTTTTGAATAAAATAAAAACTAAATAATTTTTTATTTCTTGAATCAAAATGATAACGCAAACTTAAGACAAATGTATATCTCTGTCGTACAGATCACAAATCCATTATTCTCACATTGTCTTTCAGGTATAAAAATTCTATAAAGTAACGGTAGGTCTGTAACTAGTTCGACTAGGCAATAACCTGAAATGTATTGAATTTTATTATTCAATAGTTTCAGGTTTTTTTATGTCTACATTTTGAGTTACAGACTCTGGAATCGTGAATAATAATGCTTTTATATGTAAAAACGTATTATTATTCATCAATGATTTTAGCATTACTCATTGGGTTATTTATAAAATAAAACAAAATAAGTCAGGCATAAACTTCGGCTTGAAATATAACAGGTGTGTAACTGGCAAGACTAGGCATTAACCTGAACAACACTTCCAAAATTAAATTGGAGGCCGTTGTTCAGGTTTTTTTATAGGTATACTTATGGAAAGTAGACAAGTCGCAGAACAAATTATCACTCTTATCGGTGGGAAAAATAATATCAGTCAACATTGGCATTGTATTACACGCTTGCGTTTCAATCTTCATAACAATGAATTAGTTAATGTAGATAAACTCCGTGACATCCCATGGGTACTAGGTGTTAATTTCCTAGGTAATCAGTTACAAGTTATCTTAGGCAGCCACGTTACACATGTTTTCACTGAGCTACATAAAATAGTTGAACCTCATGGCTCAGCAATAACCAATGAGGCGTCACCACCAGAAATATCAGAGACTAAACAAAATATTGTTAATACATTTTTTGATTTTCTGTCGGGTATTTTTACCCCAATATTACCGGCTATCATTGGAACGGGGTTACTCAAAGGGTTGCTAGCTCTATTTGATATGTCCGGCCTTATTCCAAATGGGAGCTCAGAGTACCGAATCCTTTACACCATTTCAGACTCGGCCTTCTATTTTTTACCTATTTTGCTGGCTTTTTCCGTTGCTCGGAAATTTAAAACCAATGAATATATTGCCGTAACCCTAGCCTTCATTCTGGTTTACCCTATATTCCAAGGTGAACCTGCGCTGTCTTTCTTTGGTATTACTATTCCTAACATTACTTATAACTTTACTGTTATTCCAATTATTCTTGGGGTTTGGTTATTAAGCTATATCAATCGATGGGTTGAAAAAATCATCCCCGCGAGTATTAAAATTATTTTTGTGCCGCTATTGGTGCTGATAATCTCTTCAATTATCACCCTTTCACTACTCGCACCGTTAGGCTATTACGTTGGTGAATATTTACAGCAAACATTCTCAGCTTTATTTAATATCGCAGGCCCTGTCGCAGGCTTTATTATGGGGGGCTGTTTATCATTATTAGTGATAACTGGTATGCACTATGCCTTTTTCCCGGCCACATTTTCCAATTTTAAAACATTAGGTTACGACTTTGTTTTATTACCTATTAGCCTATCCAGTAACCTAGCCCAAGCAGGGGCAACACTGGCTGTCGCTATCAAAAGTAAAAACACAAAATTGAAATCTATTGCGTATTCCTCTTCCCTTTCAGCCATTTTTGGTATCACTGAACCTGCAATTTATGGTGTCACCATGTGCTTGAAGAAACCTTTTTACGCGGCATTAATTGGTGGCGCAGTAGGGGGCGGAATCATAGGCTCATTCGCCGTAAAAGCCTTTGCGTTTAGTATTCCGGGGATCACTGCCTTGCCAACCTATGTTGAAGCAGGCACGAATAACTTCATGTTTATCTGCCTTGCGGTGATATCTAGCTTTACTTTGGCCTTTATTATCACCCTATTTCTAAAACTAGATGAGTCAGGACTTGAGCCGAGTAAAGATAGTTTGCCAACTTGCCGCGACAACACGCCACCTCATCAAGAAATACCAGAAAAAACACAATCAAAAGAAACAAACCATAATAAACAACCACCACATTTATGTTTATTCGCGCCAATTTCCGGGGAAACTTTACCGCTTGAACAAGTTCCCGATACCGTTTTTGCCAATAAAATCATTGGTGATGGCGTTGCCATCATCCCTTCAGATAACAAAGTTTATGCACCTATCGATGGCACCATTTCAATGGTCACGCCAAGTAAACACGCCATCGGAATTACAACCCCAGATGGGTTAGACATCCTTATTCATGTAGGCATTGATACTGTTTCATTAAATGGTGAAGGATTCACCCTCCATGTTAATGAAAAGGATAGCGTTAAATCCGGTGACCTACTCATCGAGTTCGATATTGAAAATATAACTAAACATTCATTATCAACAATCACCCCGGTTTTGATAACCAACTTTGACGAATTCAGTGAATTACAAGTGATAAATCAACCATATGTCACGAGTAATAAAACCACACTGCTCACCGTTAATTGATTTAGAAAGAGGAAATTATGAAATTAAATACTAAAAACACAAGTACAATTGGCTTTCCTGAAGGATTTTTATGGGGCGGTGCTACTGCTGCAAACCAAATTGAAGGGGCTTTTGACCTTGGTGGAAAAGGGCTTTCTACTTCAGATGTTGCCGCTTATAAAGACCCTTATGCAGATGGCGGAGTCAATAACTTTACTTTTAACGTCACATCAAAAGAACTTGAAGAGTATTTAAAACCTGAATGTAAAGCGTTATTCCCTAAACGTTGGGGTATCGATTTTTATCATCGTTATGAAGAAGATATCGCATTATTTGCTGAAATGGGCTTTAAAGTATTTCGCTTATCTATCTCTTGGGCGCGTATATTTCCAAATGGTATTGATGAGCAAGCCAATGAAGAAGGCTTAGCATTTTATGATCGCGTTTTTGATGAGTTAGCAAAATATGGTATCGAACCACTTGTTACGCTATCTCACTATGAAATGCCATTAACGCTAACGCAAAAATTCAACGGTTGGCAAGATCGCAGATTAATCGACTTATTCGTTAAATTTGCCACAACTTGCTATAAACGCTACAAATCGAAGGTTAAATATTGGATCACGTTCAACGAAATGAACATGAACCTCAATAGTTTATATACCGGTGCAGGTACGCTACCAGACACAGTCAAAAATGTCGAACAAGCGGCATACCAAGCCTCTCATAACCAGTTCGTCGCCAGTGCAATTTCTATTAAGCTAGGCAAACAAATGATGCCTAACGCAAAAATTGGTTGCATGATTTGCCGACTAGAAACTTATGCAGAAAGTTGTAATCCAGAAGACCAATTACAAGCATTGAAAGAAGACCAAATCAATCTGTTCTATCCAGATGTCAGCGTCCGAGGTGTATATCCGACTTATATGCTGCGTTATTTTGAAGAAAATAATATTCATATTCAGGTAGAACCGGAAGATTTCAAAGTGCTTAAAGAAGGTGTAGCAGATTTTATCTCGCTAAGCTATTACATGACTTATGTCACCAAAGGCGGACCTGATGCAAAAGAATTATCAGGTCACTTAGTGAGTAAAATCAAAAACCCATACTTAAAACAATCTGAGTGGGGCTGGCCAATTGACCCAACGGGATTACGCATCACACTGAATAAGCTGTGGGATCGCTATGGTATCCCCCTGTTTGTTGTAGAAAATGGTTTAGGAGCTCGTGATACGCTCAATCCAGACGGTACGATTTCTGACCCATACCGTATTGACTATATTAAAGAGCACGTTATAGCGATGAAAGAAGCAATTCGTGATGGCGTTGATTTAATCGGATACACCACATGGGGCTGTATTGACCTGATTAGTTGTGGAACATCACAAATGACCAAGCGTTACGGTTTCATCTATGTAGAACAAGACGATGAAGGCCATGGTTCGCTAAAACGTATTCCGAAAGAATCATTCTATTGGTATCAACGTGTGATCGCTTCAAATGGAGAAAATCTTGATTAATCAATAAATTGAAATATAAATGCACCTTAAATCATTAGTGATAACAATTAAGGTGCACTCTTACTTTTATAAGCCATGAGTTTTAAAAATCATAAGAATTCAAGTTATACGCATTTATTTTTCAGGTAGTTGCCTATTAAGAAAGCGAATCAAGAATGTTGCAATTGATCAGTTTCTCTGTCTCCACAAGGTGAGATCGATTTTACATTCTTATTATAAGTGAACTATTTTCGATCAATGAGGAAGCATGTCTATGAGTAAAATTAATGAATTGACACGCCGAGATTTCCTATTAGCGACTGTCTTAACGCCCATGATAGCTCCTGCAGTAATGGGGTCAATTACTTCAGCTCAAGCGCAAGGGACCACGTCGAACAATAAACGTCCTAATTTTTTATTTATTCTACCAGACCAACACCGCTTTGACTGGATAGGCGCAAACCCTAACCTCGAAGTTAAAACCCCCAATTTAGATTCATTAATTGCTCGGGGAACACGCTTTCAGCAAGCGTTTGTTCCTTCCCCTGTGTGTGGCCCTTCTCGTGCTTGCCTTGCCTCTGGTCGTGAGTACGACCGGTGTGGCGTAGGTGATAACTTTACTGTTTATCCAACAACACAAGCGACCTATTATGAAAAACTACGCGATGCCGGCTATTACGTAGGGGCTTGTGGGAAATTAGATCTCGCGAAACCGACATTTGATAACGGTATTGATGGCCGCAACCATATGTCCGAGTGGGGCTTTTCAGACATGGTGAACTGTGCAGGTAAAGGTGATGCCGTATTAGAATGGGATAAATTTAAAACACCATTTGAGCCTTACATGGCTTACATGCTTAAGCGTGGTGTTGCAGATATTCATGCTGCAGATATCACCTCTCGAGGAGGTGGACGAGCAAAAGGTCCAGAAGCGTACGCAAAAACTTACCCGACACCTATTGACGATGAAGACTATGCTGATAACTGGATTGGACGTACTGGAATTGAAATGATACGCCGTTTTCCTAAAGATCGGCCATGGCATATGGTAGTAAATTTTGCAGGCCTTCATGACCCTGAGGATATCACTCAAAGAATGGAAAAAACTGTTCGCGGACGTAAATTTCCTCAACCCTTTAATTCAACCCAACTCGATCCAGAACAACATGAAGCTATTCGACAAAATTACACTGCAATGGTGGAAAATATTGATCGCTGGTTAGGGATCTACCTTGATGAGTTAAAACAAAGGGGGGAACTTGAAAATACAATCATTGTATTTTCAAGTGATCATGGAGAAATGCTCGGTGATCATAACCGATGGGGTAAAAACGTCCCTTATGATGCATCTGTTGGTGTTCCATTAGTCGTTGCTGGGCCTAATATTCAACACCGCACTAGTGATGCATTAGTTAGCCTTATTGATATTGCCGCAACATTTTTAGATTATGCCAAGGCAGAGATCCCTGACGGCATGACAGCCCTCTCTTTTAGGCCTTTATTGGAAGGCAGAACCAATGATCACCGAGAATATGTAACTTCTGGCCTACTTAATTGGCGTATGGTACGAGATAAACGTTATAAACTCATTGAGGGCTTTGACCCATCCTTAATGAAAAGCTATGGTAGCGTGCCTAAAGGTACCAAGCGCCCCATTGTCCTATTTGATCTTCAAGAAGATCCGAATGAAAGTAATAATATAGCAAGCCAGCAACCAGAAATAGTCGCGAGTATGAAAAAGCGCCTTCCGACTCGTAATAGTGACCCTAGTTATGGATTTCCTAAGCCTGAAGACTTCGCTAATTATGGTAAACGAAGCTAATAGCACTAACGCTTTAATATATTATTAATTAGTCAAAATAGACAATTTAGCCAAAACCATCCCCCTTCATAGTAATATAAGTTATTGAAAAGTATGTAGGGGGTTACAAAAATACTGACATTCTCCCCTATTCTCTGTACTAGATCTTCATGCCATACAATGACTTTATTATTTAATATTCTGAGTATTCTTAATCATTTTTTACTGACATTAATCTAGAAATAAGTCCAGTTCAATTATTTAATAATTCCCCTACCTATAAACTCACCTATTTTATTAGATTAAGCCTAAGTCAGATATTTTAATGATTATTATTGTTTATTCAGTGAAGCTAATATAAGTTTATAGTATGCGTCATTATTATTTACTAATTTACTGACATGTTATCAATAAGAGACTAATAAAATGTGCACAAGCTTATCAATAGTAGATAGTCAAAATCATATTTACCAAGGACGAACACTAGAATTAACTGAAAACTTACCTTCTTGGATAACATATTACCCAGTAAATACCTTCTTTCAGAAAAAATCACCTGATGGTCAAAATGGTATTAGTTATACATCTAAATTCGACATTCTTGCTATAACAACTGAAATTTATTTTGATGGTGATAACCATAATATGTTTCAAGGTTTAAATAGTGAGGGGTTAACTTTTAGTGCCAATATGATCACAGAAGCAGAACTCTCACCGATTGAACCTGAAAATTATTCCAAGTCATTACCTGTCACCTCGATAGGTGAATGGGCTTTATCTAGTTTTAGCAATGTTAACGAAGTGAAAAAAGCTATTGAAAGTGGCTTCTTTTGGTCCCCAATCCTCGTCAACTTTAGGAATTTAAAATCACCATTCCATTATGCTTTTTATGATAAACAAGGTGGCAGTATCGTCGTTGAAGCTGTTAACGGCAAATTACAAGTCTTTGATAACCCAACTCGTGTAATGACTAATGGGCCTGATTTTCAATGGCATTTAAAAAACCTCAATAATTATAGCCAATTATCTAACCTTGATAAGTCAACCAATCTATTAGGTAATATCCGAGTGACTCAGCCAGATAGCGGAATTGCAACTGCAAACCTCCCTTCTTCAGATACCTCGGTTGGGCGTTTTGTTCGTGCCGTTTTTTATAGTACTTACGCACCGCAAGCTGATAATGCAAAAGAGGCAATAAATACCCTTGCCCATATAATGAATAACTTTGATCGCACTAAAAATATCACTGTTGATAATATCGGAGAAGGTGAAGGGAAAGGTGATATTTTACTGTCTGAATATACTGTCTGGACTTGCTTATCTGATTTATCTAATGGAACTATCTATATTAGAGGGTATGGTGAAATGAATTATACTCAATATTCGATTGACCAATTTAGCCATGAAGGTAAAGCTATTTTTAAACAACTCGATATTTATTAATTTAATCACCAATTGTAGAAGATAGTAATCCCTATCTTCTACAGTTTAAAACTATTTATTTAGCTTTAGCCTGTTCATAACGAGGTAATGCTTTTTCTATTTCCCCTAATGAAAAAGCTAAATCAACAGCAGCAATAACTGAGCCAGTATAAGCATCAATACGGGCAAGTTCTGCTGTAAATAATGCTATTTCTGCCGCATTAATTTCAGTCACCGTGCCTAGCCCATTATGATAAAAATCAACGCTTGCGGTATAACTTAACTGAGTTGTTTCAACTAAATTTTTTGCCGCTTTATGCGCTTCCAATGCTGATTTTAACGCGTTCTCAGTTAAGCTCATTTCTCGGATCGCTAACTCTTGGCTTTTTCGTAAATTTTCTTGAGCAATCAGAATATCTGATTGTGCATTCTTCATACGGGCTTGCCTGATCCCCCCTTCATAAAGCGGAATACTCACCCCAAGTAAAATATTTGAAGAGGAAGTACTTTGATTGATACCGGGTAACCCCTGTACATCTAAGCTACTATTTCCCCCAGCAACAGCGCCGGCCAAATAGACTTTAGGAAAATAATCAGACTCAACGGATTGAGTCGTTTTCATCGCTGCTTGCATAAGCTCATAATTAGAAAGTACATCAGGGCGTTGAGCTAATGCATTCCTGATCCTTTCATGGGTCAATGGCGCGATATCATCAGGGAGAACATCTTTGTCGCTATATTGGATGTTGATAGACTGAAGTGGAGACATACCAATGGATGATAGCAATAATTGGTACTGGTCTTTTTCTTTCCCTGCGGCTAATACGCTTTGGAATTCTAATTGAGCAACCTGTTGCTTAGCTAATGCAACATCAAGCACGGTCGCAAGACCTCGCGCCTTTTTCTGTTCCACCGCATAAAGGACATTTTTACTGCGCGCTAAGGATTCAGCAGTAATTTTGTTTTTTTTCTGTGCGGCTCCGTAAGTATAGTAAGCCGTAGTAACATCATGAATGACCTTTTGATGAAGTAAATTAAAGTTCAAATCGGAAGCTAGAGCCGCATGTTTTGCTGCATTCGCGAGAGATTCACGCTTACCGAAATCAAACAACAACCACTGAAACGTCACCGCTGGGATAAAAACATGGTTAGAAACATCGATTTTATCAACAAGATCATTATGCGGAAGCTTTACAGTCCCTCGTTGATAACCACTTAATGCTGTTGCTGTAATAACAGGCAAATAGGTGCTTTCAACCATTCCAACATCAACCGCCGCCTTTTTGGCTAATTCCCAAGCAATACGTGTTTCAGGGTTATTTTTTTGCGCAACATCGATAAGATCAGCCAAGTCATACTGCTCTTTAAGTGTTTCATTATGTTCGGCATACAAATTCTCTTCAGGAGAAGAAAGGTATTTTTCGGATTCATATCGTAGCGGCTGCTGGGCTTTTTCCATAAATGAGCGGCTGGTATCGACACATCCGACAAGAAATACGCTCAGAAAAGTAGTGAGCAAATACTGTTTGTTTTTACTTTTTGTTAATTGTGCCGTCATTATTACTTCTCACTAATGAGTTCTTGCATGACTTGCTCTTTTTCTTGAGCTGATAATATTATCGGTAGCGAATTTAATACATCACGTTTAAAGTCACTAATTGATTTAGCGCATGCATGGGGATCTAAATTATCTTTATGATTAAAATAGATAAATTTAGAAGCATAATTTTGATAACTGTCCACTGAGGCTTCAGCTAACAGCTGTTTAAAGAAGCGAGTTAAAGCATCACCTTTATCTTTAGAGTGAGTTTCAAAGATTAACAAGTCTATATCATCTTTTGCTTTTATTACGCCTTCATTAATTGTTGAGACTAAACTGAGCGCTTGCACATTATTCTCATAATTGCCTAATTTAAGTGCCGCATAACTATCTAAGATATTCTTAATTTGCTTATTAATCGTGGTCATGATGGATACGGGCCACACTTTAGTGAACATAATATACATCACTATATTGCCTAATAAGATGCCTAAAATCCTATCGGAAGCGACATCCATATCAAAACTAGGTTTAAACCCATGTAATACCGTTAGCAAAAATGCAAGTCCAACTTGGACTCCTGCATAGGAAATACGCTCATTACCGGCAGCCACCCATGCTGCGGGTAAAATACAGAAGAAAATCAATACCATTAAGCTAAAAATATCGGATAAATGAGGAATAATATAAAGTAACGAAATAATCCCAATCAGTGCACCAATTAAACACCCCGTGATACGCAGTGTCAGTTTATGCACAGTTTCACCAACTGATGTTAATGCGACAACATAGCAAGTGATCATCGCCGTATGGATGCCTTGCCATTCAAAAAAGTCATAAAGAACGTAACATATCAGTGCTGCGCAAGTGGTTTTTATTGCAAAATATTTATGATTAGGATTAGTAAAAGCATCCTCAACAAAAAACGGCATTTTCGTTTTTGGGTCACTGAATGTTTTATTCTTAAATAAAATATTTAGGAAATCATCCAATAACTGTTGATTGCTCTTATTAGTTGGTTTGCTATCTTTAAGGTTTTCTAACTGTTCAAGTTGATTTGTAGATAAACACTGTGCAATAAATTGGCATTTTTCTGATAGCTCAATACGCACTGCTGATGATGTATCATCCGGTAAATTCAAAGACATGATCAGTATTTCATAGGAATTATCAATCATGCTATCTAGCCATTGTATTTCTTTTTTCCCTTTTAGGAAAAAAAGCTTAATAAACATTAAATAACGTTTGCATTCAGACTGAGTAGCTAAAGCTTCGGTTATTTTAATTGGCTGGAGCTTATCCCCTAAAAAAAATTGATGCGCACTTAAAAAGCGCTCTGACAATTTATTGAGTAATAATTTTCTTGGGCTAATACCAAAAAAATAATTAAAGATAATAACCAGTAACATAGGTGATACTGCCATTAAGAGAGCATACAGCAGCCCCCTAGTTGCAGCATCGCCAAAAGGAATATCATCAATTAATGTCATTAAAAATGCGATCACAAGCGCGATTAAATTACCAATATCGCCCAAACTACTGGCAGAAGATAAATACATAAATAAGCCAGAAAATAACGCCATAAAGAAAAAGCGTAACATCACATTTTGAATGGTTAAGTTAAATAATATAAAAATCACACAAACAGCAATACTGCATAAGACTATGACACCGATACACAATAGTATGTTTTCAACTGCGTCAGACTTAACAAGGTAAATGATCAGGTAACAACTGATCGCCGACTCTGGTATTTCGTATAACATGGCAATACCTGCCATTAATGCGCAGAGTAGAGAAATACGCCACGCCGTCGAAAACCGAAACTCGAATGGCAACAAATCCTGCTTTATTTGTTGAAAAACTAGTGAAGTTTTAGCAGTCATCATCTTTAGATACTATATTAACAGTAGCTGTGGCACCTATTCGCATTAATTCCTTAGGTGGATTATTTAAAATCACCCTGACAGGAAAACGTTGTTCGACTCGTACCCAATTTAGTGATTTAGGCACATAAGGCAAATCCCTAGGAATATTGAGCAAATCAGTAGACATAACCCCCCAACCTGTACCTTGCACTTTACCTTTAATTGGCTGCTTATTATTGATCATAGAGTAAACTACTGCACAGCTCCCCATCTGAATATTGCCTAACTCCGTTTCTTTAAAGTAAGCAGATGCAAACCATGTATCAGTATCTATTAATGTAAATATAGACTGGCCTGATAACACAAACTCACCAGCAGACATGGTTAACCCGACGATATAACCATTACTCGGTGCTTTGATTTCCGTATTACTTAATTCCCACTCCGCCATAGCCAATGACATTTTTAATGACTGAACGAGAGCCTCTTCGGATTTGGTATTATTAATTAATGCTTCAGAAGCTACATTTTGTTTTTGGGCTTGTTTTAAGCTGACTTCTGCATCACGTTTTAAAGTACGTGCATCATCAACCTGTTGAGCAGTCACGAAACCTTTAGCTAATAAAGGCTCTAAACGTTTTAATGACTGTGTGGCAAGAGCAAGATTAACTTGTGCACGTTTGATTTGTTCTTCTGCTACTTCAGAATTTGAAGTTTCAGCAACGATGATCCTCTTTTTATTACTGAGGGCTGCTTCTGCAACAAGTAATTCAGCTCGAGCTTGATCCACTCGCAACTGGTACATGGTAGGGTCGATCGTAAATAATAGGTCACCTTCCTTGACCTCCATGTTTTCTTTAACATGAAATTGGCTGATCCGCCCAGGTACCACAGAAGATATATTGATTTTATTTGCCTCAATCACCGCATCTTCACTTAATGGGTTCAAAACTGATGATTGCAGGCTTTTCCATAGCAAAAGCAATAGAGCCACAAACACACCGATTGTGATAATGATTGCGAGCTTTTTTTTATTTTCTGTATTCATAATTTAATGAGAGAAATAAAGTAAAGATATTGTAATGGCAATCGATAGCAAGACACCAAAGTAAAACAGCAAGGGCAACGGTAACTTATCATCGATTTCTAAGCGGACCAGAAGAACACGTAATAACACTGCGCCTATTAGTCCAATTAAGACACACAACATCCAATAAGGAAAATAAGCACCTAGCATGGGAAATAGTGGGGAGTTTCCCTGTGTACAGCCTACTAATAAAAAAGCTAGCAAGCTAATGCTAAAATGATGACAATATTTTTTAAGCAAGTTCACATCAATATTACCTATCATTATATGATTATTAATTGATTACTTATTACTATAGCGTTTTTTTTATGATTATAAAATAAATAAATTTCAACTAGATAAACATTGGTTTTATTTTTTATTAACTGAGTTTCACCGACACCCCACCCGTCAAAAAAAAGCTCAATAATAACCCAACACATTGATTAATAAACATATACATTAATCAAATCAGTATAAGACCATACTGGTTATAATGTTGAACAAGTACAATATTATGCAAAGTTCAATATCAAATTAACCGCTTAAACTGATTAACTAAGCCTATTAAACGGAAATATGAACTAATTTAACTATCTCGATATGATTTAACACTAGAAATTTAAAACAATTTTACTCTTGGCCTATTTCAGGTAACAATTAGACTGTCTTATTATGACAATCAAAAATAACCGCTCCAAAAATTAACTTTAAAACTTTATTAAAACGAAAGTCGACCACATCAATTTATATATCATCGGTATATATTCCCCCTAAAAGTTTAATTCATATAGTCGAATTAGATAGTTATATTAATACCATCGAATCATTAAACAGCGTTATCCGTCATGCTATAAAGAAACGTAAGGTCTTCCCCAGCGATGACTCTGTGCCGAAAGTGATTTATTTAGCAATTGAATCTACCTCTAAAAAATGGAGTATGCCAATTAAAAGCTGAAAATAGGTAATGAGGCGTTTTATTAGTTGTAAAAATTAACTGGCTAAAACTAAAAAGGCAAAATAAAGCAATATGGGTCTCACGTTGCCTGCCTTGGTACTTCTACAGCATAACAAGCCTTAAATAATAAAAATCCAACTCAGAATGCTTCCATCACACAAGCAAGGCTTTCAATCATCAGCACCATGTTGGTTGATTTGATAATCACTACGTTTCACAAATACTCGCTCAACCATAGTAAATGTTATACTTAATAGCCATGATGATGGATCGCCCTGCCATGAGAAGGCCCCACGATTAATCAAAGAGTAATGATGAAACGTATTAAGATCATTATTAAATGTTTCCACGCAATATCTATAAAATTTTTCCGACAGGGCTCTCACGGTTAAAAGGACACCAGCTTACCTTAGAATTTCTTCTGGACTCGGTTATCGGAACAATATGTCTTTTCTAAACGACTCTGAACACCTAGCGCTAATACCCCAAGTATAAGCCACAGCCAAAAGTAAAGCATTAAGACAAACGGTTAGTTAAACCTGCCACATGCATATAATTTAACTGCCAAAAAAACTTATTATGTGTGTAAAACCATTCAGATAAATCTATTTTATGCTAAATGCGTCAAAATTTTTAAATAATAAATTTGTTTTTATTTATAACAATCGGTTAACTTAAGGTAAATAAATTGGCATTAGCGTGGATAACCTTAACTCTAGCATTTCATTTTCGGTTGCCACAAAGCATCTGAAAGGAATACGTCATGAGCTTGTTCGACATTGTCATTAAGCCGTTTCAATCCCATAATCGCTACCAGCTTGCTGTACAAGGTTGCCAGACCCACTTAGACGTTGAGCACTTCACGGGACGTGAAGCCATTAGTGAAACTTATCGTTATCAGATTACCTTTACCTCCCCAAACAAAAACCTGCAAGCGCAACAATTTCTACGCCGCAGTGCTGATTTTACCTTTTCATCGCCTACCCTGCCATTGGCTATGCTGAACACATTGAATGAGCCGCAAAAACGTGTTCATGGCGTGATCACCCACTTCAAGCGGCTGTCTGGCTCCGCTGATGAAACACAATACCAAATTGTGATAGAACCGTTTGTCTCCTTATTACGCCACCAAATGCGCACTCACCGCTTCTTCTTAAATAAATCCGTGCCAGACGTCATTGACCTCATCTTACGTGAGCATGACATGAAAGGCTGGGAATTTGAGTTTCATTTGCAGCGTCAATACCCAAAGCGGGAGCAAATTAACCAAATCAATGAGAGTGATTGGCAGTTTATTGAACGCCTGCTAAGTGAAGTGGGGATTTTCTATTCGTTCAGTTTGCAACCGGATACCAAAACCGAAGTTATTCATTTTGGGGATAGCCAACGAGCCTATGTGTATGACCTCAAGCTACCTTTCAATAGCCCATCAGGGATGAATGACGAGGGTGTAGAAAGTGTCTGGGGGTTATCACTACGTCATCAAGTGGTTGAGCGCAGTGTCACCACCAAAGATTACAATCACCGCCAAGCGATGCAAACTCTGCAATCGATTGAAACGGATATGACTCGAGGTGAGGGAGAGGACATCCACTACGGCGATGTCTACCATTATAAACCTCGTCACCTTGAGCGCGGTGAGAAGTACCAACCTGAAACGGAAACCGCTCACTTTTGGTCACGCCTTGACCATGAACGCTTTTTGGTTCGTCAAACTCAACTGTACGGTAAAAGTAATTCACCGATGCTAACGCCGCTATTGGTGCTCAAAATTACCGATAACCAACTGCCTTCAACATTACCGTCTGACTTTCAATCTGAAATCCTCCTGAGCCGCCTGCGATTTTCAGGTAGCCGCAGCAGTGCCTTAGTCGTGCAGTTTGAAGCAACGTCGTACACCGAAGCTTTGTGCTGGCGACCAGCTCTTAAACCTCGCCCCGTGATTGCAGGTACGTTAATGGCGCGGATTACTAGCGCCAAGCCACATGATATCTATGCCCATCAAAATGAACATGGATTTTATTGGGTTAAATTCGATGCCGACCGTGATGAAAAGCCCACTGGGTATGAAAGCATGCCTGTGCGGCTGGCGAAACCCTACGCAGGCGATACCTACGGCATGCACTTCCCCTTAATCCAAGGGACAGAAGTTGCCATTGGGTTCCATCAGGGCGACCCGGATAGGCCGTATATCGCCCATGCGTTGCATGACTCGCATCGTCCCGACCACATCACCGACAAAAATAATACCCGCAATGTCATTCGTACTCCGGCAAATAATAAGCTACGCATGGAAGACAAACGCGGGGAAGAACACATCAAATTCAGCACCGAATACGGGGGGAAATCGCAACTCAATTTAGGGCATCTGGTTAATCAAGGGCGTGAAAAGCGCGGTGATGGCTTTGAGCTGCGAACCGACAGCTGGGGCGCTATTCGAGCAGGAAAAGGGCTGTTTATCAGCACAGATTTACGCACGAAAGCCTCGTCTGAACAACTGGATATGCGCGAAGCCAAGCAACAGCTTGATGATGCGCTGAATTTAGTCAGTTCGCTACGCGAAGCGGCAGAGGTGGCAAAAGCCGAACTAGCAGATTTAAAAGCGCAACAAACGTTACTGACTCAATCTATTGATAAATTGCAGCAAGCGGCGTTATTACTCAGCGCCCCTGCAGGTATTGCTCTCACCTCCCCGAAAACGGTGCAGGCTCACAGCGGTGAAAACATTACCCTGACGGCCAATAAACAGACTGATATCTCGGTAGGTAAAAAAATCACCTTAGCGGCAGGTCAAGCGATTAGTTTGTTTGCCCATACTTTGGGTATAAAAGCCTTCGCGGCTAAAGGCAAGGTGGAAATCCAAGCGCAAAGCGATGAAATGCACCTCACCTCACTCAAAGACATGACCATCACCAGCACGGGCGGTAAAACTGTCGTCGCCGCTAAAGATGAGTTATTGCTGACCTGCGGTGGTGCTTATATTCGCTTGAAAAGCGGGCAGATTGAGTACGGCAGCCCCAGCAACCAAACGGTGAAAGCCACCAATTGGGTAGTTGAAGGAGCGGCTTCAATGGATGTCACTCATCCACAGTTTCCGCAATCAATGCCAAAACAAACCTTGCGCTTTCAACTGAGCTCCTCTCCGCAGAGTCCGATGAAGGCGCGTGCGTTTGAGCCGTATACTTTATATGGTAATGGAGCGCTATTAGCGAAAGGATTCACCGATGAAAATGGAAATATTCAGATTGAACATGATACGTCCATAGAAAAATATCGAGTAGAGTTATTGGACGGTGAAAAATTCACCATCAATCTTTTAAAAGCAGACTCAGAAAACACTCAAGAAGATGAGGCTTCAAGGGAAGGATTTCGTGCTCTCAAACCAATGCCGGGCATGGAAGGCAAAAAACTTTCAGGTATGACACATAGAGATATTTTCAAAAAATTATTGATGAGTGAATCACTGAAAGATAACCAAGAGGAAAAATAGTCATGAGCGATGCAACGGAACAAACCATCAATCTCGTGTTAGGGGAAAATGATAGTGCAATACTGACACCTCAATGGTTTATCAGTGGTAAATATGCACCTGTTGCTGCAGGTTTTGCCCCTTTAATTAATGGTGAACGTGCTTTTGCCACAATAGCTAAAGCGATTGAACAGGCACAAAAAAGTATTGATATTATTACATGGGGATTTCAATCATCCATGTATTTTACTCGGGGGAGTAAAGACGAAGCCAAAAGAGTGGGAGATCTACTTGTTGAAGCGGCAGATCGCGGTGTTAAGGTGCGTATATTAGTCTGGTATACATTAGGGGGGGATAGCCAAGATCCTAACTTTCCGGGATGGAAAGCTACTCCTAAAAACTTTGGTTATGGTAATTTTGCTGTTTATACACCAGCTACGCCTGCTGTTTACAGTGCTTCCGGTAACCAGTTACCATACCAAACACCTGAAGATTATGAATATGACTGTCAGTGGCATTGGGAGATTTCAATCAAGAAAAGAGGAAAAGGGAATATCCTTGTCAGACATCGAGAATTAAATTGGACCAATGATATTCAAGAAGCGACTGAACGACAAACAAGCCATCACGTAAAAGAATATGGCGATATTGGTTATATTCAAGGGCGGCTACTTGCTTTATACCCAACTCACCATCAAAAAGTGATTCTGGTTGATTATGAAGTGCCAGATGATGCTGTCGGATTTGTCATGGGGCACAATTCCCTCTCCACCTATTGGGATAAGGATTCTCATTCTGAACACCAGTTTTCAGCAGCTATTGGTCGAGATGCTGATACCGCATGGCAAGATAACTCATCATGTGTTTGTGGTGCCGTTTTGGCGCATATCAATCACAATTTTGTCGAAGCATGGGAAAAAAATGTTGGGGAAGATGCTGAACTGAGCCTACGGTCATCTTTTACCGAGGAAGACCATCAATTCACCCAACAGCGAATGGATAAAATTAATAACAGATTGATTCATTCAGTTACTGTAGGTGGAATGATCCCACTAAAAAAAGTGATGGCTCAAATTTGTCGTACTCAACCTCAGTATAATGAATTTGATGTTTTACGCTTATATAAGCATACGTTAGTAAGGGCAAGGAAATATATTTACATTGAAAACCAATATTTTCGTTATCCTCCTTTTGTAAAGCTATTACAAGAAGCGGTCAATGAGCGAGTTAAAAAAGGCTATGATATAGAACAAAACCCACTCTATCTCTTTGTTGTCACTAATAGCTCTAATGATGCAGCGATACATTCCGGAAGTTATCAAACGTATAAAATGATTGAAGCGTTACAACGACCAGACATGGTGCCTAATTATCATCGTAAAGAGCATAAATTGGGTGATGAGGAACCAATAGCCGCAGGTTCGATTCCCGGAATAAAATCGCATATTTGCACATTGGTTTCACCTGATTCAACAACACCGCATTGGAAATCTGTTTATGTTCATAGCAAAGTGCTAATGATTGATGACACTTTTATGACATTAGGCTCTAGTAATGTGAATTTACGCAGTATGTTATTTGACAGCGAATTTAATATCGCCATTCAAGATACTGATGTGACAAATATTATACCGCCTATCCGACAGCATTTATGGAAAATGCATACAAAACGGGCTAGTGATGATTTTAAAAAAGAATTTAAACATTGGAAAGAAATCATTAAAAGAAATAAAGAGCTTAGAAATAGTGAAATACCAACCACACCTTCTGCATCGTTAATTGAGTTTTTTGATGGAAATAAAAAATGGGATAACAAGGACTAGTTATGGAATTTAAAAAAATACTTTTAAGTTTAATGGTGATTTTTTTTCCATTGTTGGCAGGATGTGAACAAAAGGAAGTAAATAAAATGAATGATACCTTAAAAAATTTTCAATTTACCTGTGTACAAGAAAAAGACAGTTTTCCACCATTAGATCCCGAAGCTGATGCTTGGTTTAAAGAAGCACGTCGCTTAGAAATTAAAAAAGGTCCTAAAGATTTTGGTCATATTGCTACATTGTATCGTCAAGCGGCTGAAAAAAAACATTACAAAGCTATAGGTAACTTACAGAATATGATAGCAACAGGTCAAGCTGAACCTATGATAGGTAAAAAACGCTCTGAAGAGGTGATTGATTTAGTTGAGCAACTGATACAAATGGATATTCCCTTTGGTTATTACATTATGGGGACTTATCTCCAAAGAGGTTTCGGAGTAAAACAAGACTCAGATGCAGCGATGCGTTATTTTTTAAAAGCCGCAATAATGGGGAATCCAGAAGGACAACTTGCCATTTCGGAGCAATTCCTTAATGCAAGAACTCCGTTGTATCGTTTGGACTTAGGCAGAAAACTACTCGATTGTGCGGCTAAACAAGGTAATACAGACGCAGCTTATTCTCTTGCGATGAATTATGAAGTTCGTGATAAAAATTATAGTCAGGCACTGAAATACTATCAATTAGCTATCCGATATGGTAGCGATCAATCAGCTTATAAGTTATCTGAAAGTTTTAACACATCAGACCCTAAGAATGAAATATACTATATGGAACAACATGTTGATCCTGAAAGGGTTCGTCGTTATAAATTGATAGAAAAAGAGCTTTCACTTAATCCTAGAGCCAAATTCCCCGATATTGATAAAATCGTTCCTCTTCCACCTGCTGAACTCCCTGAATGGGATGGCACGTTTGAATATAAAAAACAGGCAGAGGGGCAATAACCAAGATGAATCTCTCTTTTTTATTTCATCATCAATCTGTTGCTCGTCGCATATTTAAATGCAGTGCATTGATTTGTAGCATGTTGGTGCTGAGCGCTTGCAACCCGATGGATAAAAAGGAAAAGTTGCCGATTCAAAAAACTGAACCCGATTTAACCTTCACCTGTGTGTATGAAAAAGACACGCTACCCCCTGTTGATCCAGAAGCCGACATTTGGTTTAAACAAGCGCGTGAGCTTGAAAAAATCAATAAACACCAACGGGATTATAAGCGAATTGGTGTTCTATACCGTAAAGCCGCGGAGCGTAATCACTCCAAGGCCATGTTGAATCTCAGTAACTTAATCAGTTATGGAAAAGTCCCCCCGATTGAAGGTAAAGGCCCTGCCCAAGAGGTCTGGGATATTATCCGAAAAATGGCTAAATTAAACATCAGTTATGGTTATTACCAAATGGGACATTATCTAGACACGGGTTATGGCGTAGCTGCTGACCGCACAAAAGCTTTGGCTTATTTTCGCCAAGCGGCTGATTTAGGTAATCCAGAAGCGCAGTATTTCATTGGTGATATTTTTATATCACAGCGAGTTTCAGATAGCGATAATCCAGCTTATCATCCCGATATTGGTAAAAAAATGCTTACTTGTGCCGCGCAACAAGGTAATAAAGAAGCTGCATTTACAGCAGCGATGTTTTATAAGAGTGTGGAAAAAAACTTTGACATAGCATTAGAGTTTTTTCAATTAGCATCGGAAAATGGACATAGAATCTCAGCTTCAATACTCATTGATACATTTAAAATAGACACAACACCAAAAGACTATTATTACCTAGCGGTTAAACCAGACCCAGAACGCTCAGCCCGTTATGAAGCAATTGTCAAAGAAATGGATGCTTCTGACGAAACAGCTAAATTCCCCGATATCGATAAAATCGTTCCCCTCCCTCCCGCCGAATTACCGGAATGGGATGGCACCTTTGAATATAAAAAACAACAGGATAACCAATAAAAGGATCTTAACATGCGCACACTTGTTCGATTAGGTGACAAAACTACTCATTGCGGCGAAGTGATCTCCGCGTCTGGTTCGGTGATGTACGGCAAACCGATAGCTTTAGTGGGAGATAAAGTCAATTGCCCTAAAAAAGGGCACGGCGTTAATGCGATTTTACCCGGCTCTACGCGCATTACGATATCGGGTCGTCAAGCGGCACTGAATGGTTTTCAAACTGAATGCGGTTGTACGCTCATTGCTAGTCTATCATCGTCTGGCGAACAATCATGATGAACTGGAGAGTCCCACAATTAGAGCACCCGCCTGCCCCCAAGTCTCCTCGATTATTGCTTTGGTTATTCATTATGGTGATTGTTGGTGCAATCGGATTTGGACTGAGTCTTTATTTATCCACAAATGAAATGCTATCACCAACTACTAGCAATACAATGTTGATGATTGTATTCGTCATTTGCCCTACGCTGTTGGTGGGGTTTATTCGATTTTTTATTTATTCACTGGCATCTTATCGCCATCAGCAGTTTACCAATATGTTAGATGACGCCCACAATGAGTGGCGTTATTGGGCGGGTCAGCACATTGGATTATTAACGCATTCACGATTAACTCAAATCGATGAAGAGAAAAAAGAAAGTGTTCCTTTATCTTCATTACCAATCAATAAAGATAATATATTGACACTAAACGCCTTGAAATCGCTTTCTTCATGGAAAAAGCAAGAAATAATAATACAAAAATTGCTTGCACCCATTGCTGAATATTACCATCAACATTCTCTCTCCCAACCTATTACCCTATATTGGCAAGCTGAAGATAATGAGCCTAATTGGCAGGAACTGATTGAGCAGGAAGCTGCTCGCCTATCATTGCCACTTGAATCTGTTGAAATATTACCATACATGTCTCTCAGTGAATGGCTATTGGCACTGTATGAAAACTCCTTTGAACCTAAGTTATACGCTATTTTAGCATTTCAATTAGACTCAACGGCGAGTGAAGAAGCCGCGAGTCTATTACTCGCCCCTCAAGGATTCTACGAGAGTCTAAGAGCACCTATCAAAGCGAAGCTATTACGCCCGATATCCACCGAGGTAAAATCCTTCGATGATGCATTGAAAGCACAATGTGAATTTCAATTACCGGGTCACCAATTAAATTCAGTGTGGCATAGCGGGGTCACAGATAAAAACAAAAACCAATGTATTGAAAGCTATGTACAACAAGATATTAATTGTCTCTTAAACCAATTTTATAATGCCGATGCCTTTTTCGGTACGAGTGGGATTGCTCGGCATAGCACAATCTTGTCATTGGTCAGCGATAATCACGAAAACCAACTAATTGTATGCCAAGAAAACGATAACTTATTGTTACAACAAGTAATATGTTAATAAATGAATAAGAGGTGCCTGTTATGAGTGATAAAATTATTCATGCCATTGAGTGCTAGGCTAACCACCCTACATGGTTTAGTTCCCACCCTATTGGATGCCAATACAAAAACAAATAAAAGCCAATACATTTATTTGGATCATAATACAGGTATAGTCAACCTATCCAAAAATAAGACTGGCGTTCTGGTAATTTCTAGGGAAGACGAAACGGATCGGATTATGTCTACTGAAGAAGTCAGCGTGGATGTATTGAATTAGATAACTTGAGTCATTCTGACCCAAAATCAGGTAAAAACAAAAAGGAGTTAGATGATTAACATCTAACTCCTTGATAAATATGGTGGCCCCTACTGGACTTGAACCAGTGACCAATCGATTATGAGTCGACTGCTCTAACCAACTGAGCTAAGGGGCCAAAGTGGAAAGGATTATACGTGCAGTTTTCTCTTAGGTCTAGTGTTTCAAAACTGTATGGCGAAATTGTGTTCAAATCAATCGCATCACTTATAATTCAAAGTGATAGCATCACCAAAAACTATCATTCTTTCATACTTGCCATAAAGCCTCGTTTATTTTTGTCATTTTTAATTCAACCAATGCTCATAGTATCCATGACATTAAAAATCAATCTATATCAAATTAAAAATATAAACCACAGCATAAACACAATCAGGCTTATTAAACATTCTTCCCCCAATCATTTGATATAGAACAACAATTTTCTCATCAAGATCTCACAATATGATTTATAGATAATTCGCTGATAGGACAAAAATGATGAAAAAAGTACGTGCAGTTCAATATGGTTGCGGAAAAATGGGTAAATACCTAACCCGTTACTTACAAGAACATGGCGCTGAAGTTGTGGCAGCTTTTGATATCAATGAAGCTGTAATCGGCAAAGATATAGGCGAAATTGCAGGAACCGCACTAACCGGAGTCAAAGTCCAAGCACTCCATGAAGCAGATAAAACACTCGAAACCTTAAAACCTGATGTTGGGATCATTGCCACACTGAGCACGATGGCTGATTTAGAAGATGCATTTTCCTTATTTGCCCGCCACGGTGTTAATGCCATTTCAACTGGAGAGGAAGCGCTTTACCCTTGGAATTCATCACCAGAAATAACCCAAAAACTTGATATATTGGCCAAAGAAAATAATTGTACCTTAGCAGGGAGTGGCTACCCAGATATGTATTGGGGAGTGTTGATCGACACCTTAGCAGGTTCAATGCATAAATTAGTAAAAGTTAAAGGCTCTAGTTGCTATAACGTTGAAGATTACGGTATTGCCTTAGCTGTTGGTCATGGCGCAGGGTTAACTGTTAATGAATTTAATCAACAAATCGGTAACTACAATGATTTACCATACGACGTTATCTCACAAAAAATTGAAAGCGGTGAATATGCACCTCCGTACATGTGGACGCAAAATGGTTGGTTATGTAGCCGCCTAGGGTTAACCATTACAAGCCAAATTCAGCGCTGTGTTCCACAAATCGCCAAACAAGATACCTATTCAGACACCTTAAAAATGACCGTCAAAAAAGGGGATGTACTCGGTTTATCTGCTGTTGTGATCACCGAAACAGCAGAAGGCGTTACCCTTGAAACAGAATGTATTGGTAAAATTTTGACCGCTGATGAATGTGATAAAAATAGTTGGCAATTAATTGGTGAGCCAGATACGTCTATTGAAGTGAATAACCCAGCGACAGTTGAGTTAACTTGTGCCAATTTAGTCAACCGCATCCCTGCACTGATTAATAGCCCTGCGGGATATACTACGACGGAAAAAATGCCAAATAACGTCTATATGACCAAACCAATGCACGAATATTTATAAGCCTATTTAGCCCACCCCAAAACACAGTGGTGGGCTTTTTGGCCGATTTAATGGCAATCGTTAACGGGGCTTGACCATTTGCCACTCTAAATGCCGTTTTATCGCGGGCCATTCTGACTCAATAATGCTGTAAATACAGCTATCACGCAGTTCCCCTGTACGAGTGAGCATATGGTTTCTGAGGACCCCATCAAGTTTTGCTCCCAGACGTTCAATCGCTCTGCGACTTTGTTGATTTAAAAAGTGCGTTCTTAACTCCACAGCAACACAATTTAATTGTTCAAAAGCATACTGTAATAACAGGTATTTAGCCTCAGTATTAATCGCTGTACGCTGCACTTCTTTACCGTACCATGTCGCGCCAATTTCAACTCGCCTAACCACACTATCAATACGCAGATAGGAAGTCATACCAACTGCATTACCTGTTTTTTTATCAATAACAACAAAAGGCAACATTTCTTTTTGTTGAAACCGCTTAAGACGGTTATCCACATCTTTAGCGACATTTTCAGGTTCAGGGACAGAGGTATACCATAACTTATGTAGCCCATCCTTTTGGATCATAGCAGACAACGCTTGATCGTATTGATGAGATAAAAACTCCAAGCGAACGTGTGAACCTTCTAAAGTGATAGTTTGGCAAATTTCTTTCATAGGCTGTGAGTTCCTGATAAGTAAATGTTGATTGTGCGTGAATATTAATTTGAATGTTATTGATAATTTATTTTTATGACAAAATAATAAATTTCTCCGCTATATTTAGATTAACTCCGCACTTTTAATTAAAAGTCATGATAAAAATCACAAAAAATTAACATTATTACCAATTCATCATCCCATTAGGCTACAGTTAACTCATCTGACCTGTTAATAGAGCCCGAAATGGGAGTATAATAATGAGCAATTTTCCACACCTTTTTACCCCTCTAGATTTAGGCCATACCGTTCTAAAAAATAGAATATTAATGGGCTCAATGCATACTGGGCTCGAAGAGCATCCTGAAGGAAGTGAAAGACTCGCACATTTTTATCGTTTACGTGCAGAAAATGGGGTCAGTCTTATTATTACTGGGGGAATAGCGCCAAGCCCAGAAGGGGCACTAACTGCTCATGGGGCTGTACTCAATAACCAAGAGCAGCTCCCCTTCCATCAGCATATTACAAACGAAGTTCATCAAGCAGGCGGAAAAATTGCTTTACAAATCCTACATGCAGGCCGTTATGGCTTGCACCCCGCATTAGTTGCCCCCAGTGCTATTCAAGCTGAAATTATTCCATTTCCCCCTAAAGCACTGACATCTGATGAAGTAAAAAAAACCATACAAGATTTTGTCACTACTGCAAAATTAGCCCAACGAGCGGGATATGATGGTGTTGAAATCATGGGTTCTGAAGGTTACTTAATCAACCAGTTTATTACCAAGCGCACTAACCATAGGGACGATGAGTGGGGAGGAAGCTATGCAAACCGCATTCGTTTTCCCATTGAAATTGTTCGTCAAGTACGAGAAGCCGTTGGGGATAATTTTATTATTATTTACCGGCTTTCCATGCTTGATCTCGTCGAGGATGGCTCCACTTGGGAAGAAATAGAGTTACTAGCAAAACAAATTGAGCTTGCCGGCGCGAGCTTAATTAATACAGGGATTGGTTGGCATGAGGCCAGAGTTCCCACAATTGCAACTCAAGTCCCTCGCAGTGCATTTAGCTGGGTTACTCAAAAGTTAATGGGTAAAGTTAATATTCCATTGATCACAACCAACCGTATCAATGACCCGTATGTAGCTGAGCAAATTATCGCTAATCAACAAGCGGATATGGTTTCCATGGCTCGCCCTTTTCTTGCTGACGAGTCATTTGTTCGCAAAGCTGCGGAAAACCGAGCAGATGAAATAAACACCTGCATTGGCTGTAATCAAGCCTGTCTAGACCTCATTTTTAGCGGAAAATTAGCCAGTTGCCTAGTTAACCCTCAAGCCGTCAGGGAGTTTGATTATCCTAACGAAAAAGCCACGATTAGCAAATCAGTGGCAATAGTCGGTGCAGGCCCCGCAGGGCTTTCTTGCGCTATTTATGCCGCTAAACGTGGGCATCGAGTCACCCTATTTGAAAAATCTAATCATATTGGTGGGCAATTTAACCTCGCAAAGCAAATTCCCGGTAAAGAAGAATTCCATGAAACGATCCGTTATTTTTGCCGACAGCTACAATTATTGAATGTGGATGTACGCCTTGAACAGCAAGCCGATGTAGACAACTTGTCAGGCTTTGATGATGTGATTATTGCAACGGGTGTTGTACCACGCCAAATTCAGCTTGAGGGGATAGACCATCATAAGGTCATTTCCTATATAGATGTTATTACCCAACAACGCCCTGTAGGGAAAAATGTCGCTATCATTGGTGCTGGGGGGATTGGTTTTGATGTCGCAGAGCTATTAACCCAAACAGGAAAAAGTAGCAGTTTAGATACTTCGTTATTTAACGAAGAATGGAATATTGATACTTCAATTCACTCTAAAGGTGGTATATACCCTCCACAAAAACGGCCAATAGAGCCTGCTCGTCACCTCTATTTATTGCAACGTAAAAATAGTAAAGTTGGCGCTAATTTAGGGAAAACAACTGGTTGGGTACATCGTTTGTCTCTTATGAAGCGCGGTGTAAAAATGTTGAATGGCGTTGAATACATGCGAGTTGATGACAACGGGCTACATATTCGTTATCAAGATAAAATACAGTGCCTTCCCGTTGATAATGTCATTCTTTGCGCAGGGCAAGAACCTTATCGCCCGTTGAAAATACAGTTAGCAAAACTCGGCATTAATGCGCATGTTATTGGTGGTGCAGATATAGCAGCAGAACTCGATGCACGCCGAGCCATCGAGCAAGGCATGAAAATAGCTTACCAACTTTAACTTCTTCCCCCTTGTGCTAAGCCATTAGCTTAAGGGGCTTTTCTGTGCCCCAACTTTAAGCTCAACCTGACTATCTACTCTTATCTGACTTTAATAACTCAAATTGTTATGTTATAACATATCGTTATTTCATGGATAATTTGAGGCTTTATGACACTTTCAACTGAATTACCCTCTTCTGTTTTGCCTGACGCACAAGCACAAAATGACACTCACAGTAATATCAAGCTTGACTGGGTTGGAATGACAGGGATTGCTTTGCCCATTGAAATTGAAAGCCGCCCAGTTAATGCGACTATCGATATTGGCGTTGATCTACAAGGGCAAAAAGGGGTCCACATGTCTCGTCTCTATCAAATATTGGATGGCCTAACACAAAATGAACTGACGCCAGATTTAATAAAGCAAACATTAGAACAAGTATTATTGTCGCATCAAACTATTTCATCGAAGGCTCATATCCGATTTTATGGTGATATTTTATTATCGCGCCGTTCGTTAGTATCAGCTCAATTTGGTTGGAAAGCCTATCCGTTTGAGATTTCAGCATCATTTGATAAGTCACTATCCCTTTATTTGAAAGTCGGAGTCCCCTATTCATCAACTTGCCCAAGCTCTGCCGCACTCAGCAGCCAAGTTATGCAACAACAGTTTGCGATTGATTTTGATGATACAGAACAAACATTAACTCAATCTCAAGTCCTTGATTGGTTGATTAAACAAGGGGTCCCAGCAATACCACACAGTCAACGCAGTTGGGCATGGGTAACCATCAAGCTAAAAACAACTTATAAAGAGCTTCCTATTATTGAGTTAATCAACCAAATCGAAAATATTCTTTCCACCCCAGTACAAACGGTGGTGAAACGTAAAGATGAACAAGCTTTTGCTATTGTTAATGGGCAGAACTTGATGTTTTGTGAAGATGCCGCTCGTAAACTAGTGAATGCCTTTCGCCATCAATGCCAATTTGACGAAGCGACGATCCACATTGATCACCAAGAAAGCTTACATGCCCATAATGCGATTGCCCACACACAATGGAAACGGAGTCTGTATGTTGCGTAAAAACCCATCGGGGCACTCGCCTGTTGTATCGGAAAAAGCATATATTGACCCTACCGCCATTATCTGCGGTAAAGTGATTATTGAAGATTATGTTTACGTTGGTCCATATGCCGTGATCCGTGCTGATGAACTCAATGAAAATGCAGATATGTCCCCCATCGTGATCGGCTCACACTCAAATATTCAAGATGGGGTGGTTATTCACTCAAAAAGTGGCGCGGGTGTACAAATTGGCTCACACACATCGATTGCGCACCGAGCAATTGTCCATGGCCCTTGTGAAATTGCTGAGCGCGTGTTTATTGGCTTTAATAGCGTTTTATTTAACTGCAAAATTGGTAAAAACAGTGTGATCCGCTATAACGCAGTCGTCGATGGCTTAACACTGCCGGATGGTTTATATATTCCGTCATGCATACATGTGAACGCATACAGTGATTTATCGGCATTCAACCAAGTTGATCACGCTTCATTGCAATTCTCTGAAGAGGTCGCAACTACGAACATTCAACTTGTTGAAGGCTACCGTCGTCTACGTAATGAGTTTTAAATCTATAAGCTGTTAAAACAATAAGGGTAGAGTTTGCTTTCGCAGCCTCTACCCTATTTATCTAAATTCAGGAACACTTAATCACGATGAGATAACTGCGCTTCTGAATTTGCCAGTCTATCATCTTCGGCTAAGCAGACTGCAGCTGTGAAAAGGACATCAGTTGAAGAGTTAAGCCCCGTTTCCACTGAGTCTTGCAATACCCCAATCATCACACCAACAGCAACGACTTGCATGGCAACTTCATTCGAAATCCCAAACATGTTACATGCTAATGGGATAAGCAATAACGACCCGCCAGCAACCCCAGAAGCACCGCAAGCACAGACAGCAGCAACAACACTTAGCAACAGAGCTGTTGGAATATCAACAGGGATACCGAGTGTATGTACAGCGGCTAAAGTCAATACAGTGATTGTCACTGCAGCACCCGCCATATTAATGGTTGCACCTAATGGGATCGAAACAGAATAGGTATCTTCGTGAAGGTTCATACGGCGACACATTGCCATATTAACAGGTATATTGGCCGCAGAACTACGCGTAAAGAAGGCAGTTACACCACTTTCACGCAGGCAGGCAAATACCAAGGGGAATGGGTTACGCCTAATTTTCCAATAAACAATCAATGGGTTAACAACAAGTGCCACAACTAACATACAACCAACTAATACCGCTAGGACATGGATATAACCTTTTAAGGTTTCAAAACCAGTTGTTGCGATGGTAGAGGCGACCAAACCAAAAATCCCCACTGGTGCTAAACGGATCACAACGCGTACTAACTGAGTCACCGCATTAGAGAAATCATGCACTAAATTCTTTGTTGTATCGTTGGCATGACGCAATGCAATACCAAGCCCAATCGCCCATGCCAAAATACCAACATAGTTACCTTTAATTAATGCATCGATAGGGTTAGCAAAGATATTGATCAGTAAGCCTTTTAAAACTTCAGCAATATTACTTGGGGGGTTTAATTGAGAGTCTCCCACCACTAAAACTAAGTTAGATGGGAAAATGAAAGAACCAATGACTGCGACAACCGCGGCAAAAAAAGTCCCCAAGATATACAGAACCAGTATCGGTTTTATATTGGTTTTTTGCCCTTGACGATGATTCGCAATTGACGACATGACTAATACCCAGACCAGCACGGGAGCGACTGCTTTCAACGCGCTAACAAATAGGTCGCCTAGTAGGGCAACATTTTTCGCCGCTGAAGGCCATAACCATGCCAGTAAGATACCTGCGATCAAACCAACCAGTATCTGCTTGACTAGACTACCTTGGCTAATTACTCGCCATAACCCTGTTTTATTTGTATCCATAGTAGACCTATATTAGTTATCTTTATTAGGAATTAAATGTGTTTGCACAGCAAGTATAAGGAATAATAGTCGCCTGAAAAGGCAATTATTCAAAATATACACAATGATTGACTTTATTTAACAAACATTTTACACATCTGTGATCTCAATAGAGTTTTGTTTCTTAAAGTAGAATAGAGAATTTTAAAATGAGTGAATACTTTCAGAAGGTTAAAACAAAAAAAGCCCCCAACTTTCCAGCGGAGGCTTCAACTAAAACCACTAAATTAACTTTTGGCTTCGTTTCGTTTATTAACAATTGTATTAATAATTAACGTTATAACTAGTATGGACGCAATAACCCCAAGAGAAATAGCCGTTGGAATATGAAAAATATCAATTAACAGCATTTTTATACCGATAAAGCTTAAAATGACCGCTAAACCGTATTTGAGCATTGAGAACTTTTCTGCCACACCAGCTAATAAAAAGTACATCGCACGTAGCCCTAAAATAGCAAATAGGTTCGATGTTAAGACAATGAACGGGTCAGTTGTTACCGCAAAAATAGCGGGTATGCTATCAACCGCAAATATCACATCACTAATTTCAACTAAAATTAGCACTAAAATTAATGGGGTTGCGAACAATATCCCATTCTTTTTAATAAAGAATTTTTCCCCATGTAATTCATCGGTCATACGTAAATGTGAGCGCACCCATTTGACCAGAGGTTTATCCGTAATAGGGGAATCGTCCTCTTTAGCAAATGCCATTTTAAGCCCGGTAAATAATAAAAACAGGCCAAATACATATAAAATCCAGCTAAATTGCGTAACTAACCAACTACCAGCAAAAATCATAATCGTACGCAATACGATGGCACCCAGTACACCGTACACAAGGACACGACGTTGTAAATTTGCTGGAATAGCAAAATAACTAAAGAGCATTAACCAGACAAATACATTATCTATCGCTAATGCTTTTTCTAATAAATAACCGGTTAAAAATGCGATAGTTTGGTTATCAGCAAACTCACGCCCCACGTTATCATTAAGATACCACCAAAACCCTGCGGCAAAGAGTAATGAAAGTGTCACCCATACAATACTCCAAGCAGCCGCTTGCTTCATCGACATGGCTTGGCCTTTATGTTTTCCCTGCCAAAACAAATCGATAAGTAACATGAGTAAAATAATAACTGCAAAACTACCCCATAAAACAGGGTTACCGACTGAATGCATTTTCCTATCCCTTAAAAACAAAAAACGGCTGATATCCAGAAGACATCAGCCGCTTAAAATTGTTTAACCTCAAGGAGTTATCTATTGGTTGTAAATTATGAGCAAACCTCGCCTTCTGGCAAGGTCTCACTTACAACACAAATTACCTGAGATTAGGAAACTGTGGTGCTCGGCTACCGGGTGTAATTTGTACACCGTAATGACGATAAACCGACAAGAAGAAGTTACTCCCCTTTGCTATGGCGATAAGATACGGTAAATAATCTTAAAATGCAATAATTAGCAACGAGGGTTTTATCACTCTTTTTTCACATTAAAAAATGAAAGAACAATCATATTTCACATTTATCATCTAAAAAATAGGTTAAAAGCGGGTTTTAAGCACTTTAAACCTGTATACAATGAGCGATAAATTGTAAAAATAAGCCAAAACTTAAATGAATTCTAAAAATAAGCTTAAAATTTACTGTTTAGTTATTTTCTGTTTTGTTAAAGTGAGCGTGCTTTACACTAACAGCCTGAGGAAACAACACTTTCACTTTGGCATTCACTTAATCCATTTCTCCCTGCCCAACAACAAGTTTGTTGCTGTTATTGCCGTTTAGGAAACATTAATGGAATTAGTTAAAGAACTTTTTTTTGCCCTTTGGCACCAAGATTATGTCACCCTGTCTAACCCCGCGTTAGTCTGGTCGATTTACTTCATGCTGTTCGCTATCTTGTTTCTTGAAAACGGGGTTTTGCCTGCGGCTTTTTTACCTGGCGATAGCTTATTGATTCTAGTCGGTGTGCTCATCGCTAAAGGTACGCTAAGTTATCCACTGACGATCGCAATTTTAACTGCCGGGGCAAGCTTAGGCTGCTGGGTTGGTTATATACAAGGGCGATGGTTAGGGAATACACGCTTAGTTAAAGGGTGGCTTGCACATTTACCAGAACACTACCACCAGCGCGCATATGGGCTTTTCCATCGCCATGGCCTCGCTGCATTATTAGTTGGCCGTTTTTTAGCCTTCGTCAGAACATTATTACCCACCATCGCGGGCCTTGCAGGTTTGCAGAATGGCCGTTTCCAAGTCTTTAACTGGCTAAGTGGTCTACTATGGGTTCTGATTTTAACCGCTATTGGCTATGGGTTTGGTAAAAGCCCTATTTTCCTGCAGTATGAACATCATATTATGAATGTCTTGATGTTAATCCCTGTGGGTCTGCTGATTATAGGTTTAATCGGTAGTATTGCTGTTGTTGTAAAGAAAAAACTCTCAAGCAAAAAAGCAAACTAAATCTACGATGGGGGTCTATTGGCCCCCATATTTTTAGTTTTACTTTTATTTACCCTCTGTTAATTTATCAAAGAGTTACCTCCTTAACTCCTTGATAAAAAACTATTCTTAATCATTTCATTATGTAAATTTTCCTTTGTTACATGCACTTGGCCTAAATAATCCATTGCACTTAGTACAAAAAAAGCTATTGTTAATACAGCAATTACGATTTTTCTATTAACAGGAGGTTGTACATGTCAGCTAACCATTCATCAGAAGACTTACGTGCGGAATTACGGGCTTTAGCAGATTCTCTGGAAGCGGTACTCAATGATACCGGTGAAAAATCGAAAGAAGAGATTGAAAGCCTAAAATCCAAGGCAAAAGATGCATTGTGTTCATCACGCGCTAAACTCAGCCAAACCACTGAGCGGATCACAGAACAAACCAAGGAAATCGCGGGACGAGCGGATAACTATGTGAAGGAAAACCCGTGGACAGGCATCGGTATTGGTGCAGCCGTCGGGGTTGTTCTTGGCGTATTACTCGCTAAACGTTAATCGTATATGGAACAAAACCAACAACGTCAGGGCCCCGGGAAAGGGGTCCTTGAAATATTGCAACGTATCGCAAGTATCACTGTGAATGTTGTTGAAACTCGTCTTCAGCTTATTGCCGTTGAGCTTGAAGAGGAGAAAATCAACTTTATTCAACTATTACTGTTAGTTGGGCTAGCTCTCCTATTTACTGCTTTTGGTTTGATGTGTTTAATCGGTTTAATCTTTTGGTCAGTCGACCCCGTCTATCGCTATCAAGCACTGGCAATGACAACAGGGAGTCTGATCATACTCGCTATTATTTTTGCCCTTTGGGCATTAAAAAAAGCGAAGCAATCAACGTTATTGGGTTCTACTCGAGAGCAGTTAAGCCAAGATGCTAATGCTTTAGCGGGAAAGGATAATGAGCAGAAATAAGCGCCAATTATTAGCCACCAAAAAACAAATGTTAATCAAAAGGATTGAGCAGCAACGGAGTGACCTTGCTGCTTCTTCTAAAGATTGGCTACAAACCACTGAACGCTACGACCGCACATGGAAATTTTTTATTACCTTCCGCCCTCTGTTTATTGCCGCAACAGGAATACTGTCAATCTACTCATTGAAAAAGCCTCAAAAACTTTTACGGTTAGGTAAAAAAGCACTCACAATTTGGAGTTTGGCTCGAACAGTACAAAGCACCCTCAACGCAAGTAAAAAATAATCCTCTATTTTGAAATCAATTAATCGCTATAGGTTAATAAAATCCCCCTTTCCTGAAATCAACTCCAACAATTTATTTATTATTCAATTTTTTTGTACTTGTTTGTTAATAAGCTTTGCTTTTTATTGAAAAAATAAATCACTACTATAAGCACATCAAATGTTTTCTTATCTATTAGTGCTGAAAACAACACTACAAAGCGACATATATCGCAATTTAATAAAATTTAATAGCTTATTAGTCTGGAGAGTCTCGATGAAAAATTTAGAAAGTGGTGCGATATTATTGGCTCGTATCATGATGCCAATCCTATTTATTGTCGCTGGGTACGGGAAACTAGGTGATGCTTATGCAGGAACACAACAATATATGCAAGCAATGGGCGTCCCTGGGTTTTTATTACCTTTAACCATTTTATTAGAATTTGGCGGCGGCTTAGCAATCCTATTTGGTTTCTTAACCAGAACTGTTGCCTTGTTTACAGCAGGCTTTACTGTACTAACAGCATTGCTGTTCCACATTGACTTTAGTGTTGCACCAAACAGCCTAATGTTTATGAAGAACTTTACGATTGCGGGCGGCTTCTTACTGTTAGCAGTCACTGGTCCGGGTAAATTTAGTATCGACCATTTATTAAATAAAAAATGGTAACTCCGATTTCATTATCACCCTTGTGAATTTATTTGATTTTTTTGTCCAATTTATACCTCCTTCGGGAGGTATTTTTTTGTCTAAAATAAAGGTATTGAATCAGTGAAGAGAAAATCACTTAGTTGAGGTGTCCTCGGTAGGCAGCAAATTGAGTCATCCCGTGAGCATACATAAGTATGTGACTCGGGTGACTCAATGAAGCCAATACCCCTACGGCTCAAAATATAACGAGTTTACACCCTAAATAATTTGGGGATTTCTCGGAGACACCACGACTTAGCCTCCCCCATACTATCTCTGCGCCACGCCATAATAATATTCGTCTCATGACTAAATTCAGCCCCGACAACTTTTAAGCGCCCTTCTCGAATATCTTGTTCAACCATTGGATATGGCATAGTTGCCACCCCTAACCCTGCCAGCAATGCATTTCGTTTATCTTCAATTGTCGATACTGTTAATCGCTGCTGTTTATCCAATAATTGTACGGTGATCACTGGGCGTTCTCGCGCAGTATCTGCAACCGCGATCCCTCGATATTTCACTCGTACCGCATCTGAAAGCGGCTCGGGTTCTTGATGAATAGGATGATCAGGGCTCGCAACATAAATATGGTTAATGGTATATAACGATTTCGAGTTAATTTCAGATGAAGAACGAAAATGCATATCAGGGGCAATCACAATATCCGCTTTACCACTTTCAAGGCGTTCCCATGCCCCTGCTAACACCTCAGTAATTAATGATAATTGTGTTTCTGATTTCTCAGCCAAACGTTCAACCAGAGGAAATAATGACTGAGCTGGAATTAATGCTTCACACACTATTGTCAGGTGTGTTTCCCACCCTTTTGCTAAGGCCTCAGCATCCGAAGTCAATTTATCGGCCGCCTCAAGTAGAATCCGTCCTCTATCCAGCAACATTCTACCGACATTGGTAAATTTGGTTCTATGTCCTGAACGGTCGAATAAAATGACATCGAGCTCTTCTTCTAATTTTTGCATGGTATAACTAAGCGCGGAAGGTACTCGACCTAACTCTTCTGCCGCTGCTGCAAAGCTACCACGCCGGTCGATTGCATCCATCACCCTTAATGATTCAAGCGTTAATGCTCTCTCTTTACTCATGACGTATCTCTTTCAGGAAATTTGAATAAAGGAAACAGATTAACTGGCTAACAATTCAACGTCCAGCTATTTATTATAACAATATAGTATTAATTTATTAATTTTAGCTGAGGGGCAACCATTATGATGACACTTAGACCCGCTAACCATTGTGGAAAAGCAGACTATGGTTGGCTACAAGCGCGTTACGCCTTCTCATTTGGCCACTACTTTGACCCTGACTTTATGGGTTTTAAAACCCTACGAGTGTTAAATCAAGAAGTTATTGCGCCACAAAACGCCTTACAACCTAGAATGTACCCTCATGTTGATATATTAAACATTATTCTTAAAGGGCATGCGCAATACCGTGATAGTCAAGGTAATACAATACAAGCCAGTGAAGGGGAATGTGTGCGTTTCTCACCCCGTTCAGACCTCAGCTATAGCGAGCAAAACATTTGCCCACAAACACCATTAACTCGCTTACAGCTTTGGTTAAATGCTTGCCCGCAACAAGAATCGCTTCCGTTACAAAAAATAGCGATTCAACAGGATGAAAACAAACTCATTGCGTCACCTGATGGTCAAAATCAAAGCATTCAATTACGTCAACAAATTTGGATAAACCATATCCATCTGGAGCCCCAAGAATCAGCTTCCATGACATTAAAAGGTAACAATGCATTCCTGCAATCCATACATGGCGGCGCAACTATACGCAGTCAGCAAGGTGAGAGTTTAATTATGGGCTGTAATGATGGCGTTTTTATCCAAAATGATAATGAAATCGTTATTACAGCAGATAAATATTTTCGAGGGTTATTGATTGACCTCGGCGACCAAAGCTAAACCGTTTTTTATAGCTATCTCAACATCATATTCTTTCCTTTAAGACTCAATTTTTTTCAATATCATGATTAAATTTGCGAACGGATTCGCAAATTTAATCATTTACATGTCCTACATATTGACACCCTTATGATAGAGTCCTGCCATTAGAGAGAAAGAAAATACGTTCTTTTCTAACTCAAATACTTTTTGATTTTGATTTTAAAGGTGTTTTAGTGGCCCTATTTACGCAGCAGCGACACAACCAAATTTTTGCACAAATACTCAATGAGGTCGTTCCTCAAGATGAGCTAGCAAAACTTTGCTCAGTTTCAACACGAACCATTCGTTCAGATATCAATGAAATCAATGAATTGATTCAGGAATATAGCGCACACATTGTGTATGAGCGTGGTCATGGTTATCGGTTAAAAATTGAGGATGAAGCCCTGTTTGCCACTTTCACCAAGCAAACTGAAGAGGAAAATAGCATTCCTCGTACGAGCAAAGAACGCATTGACGCCTTGCTTCTCAAATTACTAATGCAATCCCTGCCAGTAAAGCTTGATGATATCGCTGAAGAATGGTTTATCAGTCGAGGTACTTTACAGCAAGACATGGGAGCGGTCAGGGAACAATTACATAAATATCAAATTTCATTAGAAAGTATTCCCCATCAAGGTATTCGGTTAAATGGTAGTGAATGGGCCGTTCGTGCTTGCATGACCGAAACGTTATGGCGCCGATATTCCGCACAGTTAACCCCAGACTTAACGTCTTTCCGCCCTGATTGCCTTGATAATTTAGACCTAACATATATTGACAAAGTCCTACATAACAGTATGAATCGGTTCGATATTCGTATTAGCAATGAAGGCCATTTGTACCTTGTTTTTAATTGTGCTGTAACTATTTTGCGTATTACTCGCGGCCATGAACTAACGACAACGGTAAAAAATGATGATAGCGAAGAAGTGATCCGCAAGGCATGTGATGAAATATCGAAAGGCCTAATTTACTTTCTTGGCAATGACCTTTCAGGGGCTGAGCTCAGTTACCTACACGATCAAATCATAGCTCAACGCATTAGCAATCAAGACCCGAGCAGCCAAAAAGTAGGGAGCCACAATGAATTATCCGAATATATTTTAAGCTATATCAACGAGTTATATAACTACGATTTGCGTAATGATGAAAAACTTAAAAAAGACCTCAACACTCATCTTGCTGCGCTAATCACCCGCCTGCAATACCATATTTCTACGCCAAATCCATTACTCTCTGATATTAAACAATATTATCCTTTTGCTTACGATGTCACCTTAAGTGCTTTAACGAGTGCAAGTAAGCAATTACTTCCCCACCCTATTAACGAAGACGAATTAGGTTATTTAGCCGTACATATTGGGGTTAGCCTTGAGCGAAATTACGGTGCAGGTTCAATTCGCCAGACCGAGGTACTCGTAGTCACTGATGCAGGGAACTCAACCTTCCGAGTCGTTGAATCAAAAATTATGCGTGAATTTCCACAACTTAAATTTAGTCGCGGCTTAACACTGCAAGAATATGAATCGCTAAATGAAGTTACGGAAGATTTTGTCATTACTACAGTTCGTGTTTCGGAAAAAAATAAACCCGTCATCAAAATCGCGCCTTTTCCTACACCTTACCAGCTAGAGCAAGTGGGCCGCCTTGCCATGGTAGACCAAACACGCCCCTACATCATTGAACGCTTCTTTGATGAACGCTTTTTTATGGTCGTTAACGAAAAAATTAGCCAAGCAGAGTTATTTCAAACCGTGTGCCATAAATTACAACGGGAAGGTTATGTCACTTCAGATTTCTATCCTTCTTTGCAAGAACGCGAATCCATTGTTTCCACATTACTTGGGGAAGGGATTGCACTGCCGCATTCATTAGGGTTATTGGCGAATAAAACCGTCGTTGCCACTGTCGTTGCTCCACAAGGTATTGAATGGAATAAAGAAACGAAAGAAAACGCTTATGTCATTTTTCTATTGGCTATCAGCAAAGCGGATTATGAAGAAGCCATGGCAATCTATGATTTATTCGTCACCTTTGTGAAGGAAAAAACCACTCGCCGCCTAATAGGCGTCAAAAACTTTAATGAATTCCAAGTGATCGCTAAAGATAGCCTAGCGCGAATTCTTTAAGTTAAGAGCAACTTCCACTTAGTAATGGAAAAATGATGATTGATAGTTTTTACGTGATCCTAACCACAACTCCACCAAATGTTTTCCTATCCAAAACTGGTGATTTTACACGCTAAATGGCTAAGTGGAAGTCATTATCAGATACATTAGATGGCTTCCATTTAGAGTTTCCACTTTACCCTCCAATTCTATTTTCCATTTCCACTTGTTTATAAAAAATCATATCTATTTGATAGATATAAAATTTTAAAGAAAACCCCATAATTTAATTATTCAACAATAGTTGATAAACATCCGTTTTTTCCACTTATTTTCCAAATAGTCTAAAAAATGAACCATCCTTGTAAGTTCTAACTTCCAAATAATTTCCACTTATAAGTGGAAATTCATTGCCTGCAAAAATGAGTATGGACGTATTAAGGTATTAAGCATGAAGGAACAGAGTGGTCTAACTTGCAATATTACTTTGGATTTTAAATAGTTATGAGTGAATCAGTTGTAGTTTTTAAGATGTTAGAACATAACCTCGATATCGATGAGGTGACACAAAAACTGCTGGCAGTGATTACTGACTGGCTCAAGCAGGAGGACTGCTACACTACAGATGTACAACAACAAATGTTGCAATCTCACTTACGAGCCATGGTGGCAAGAGCAAAAACGGGTGAAGCCTTACCAGAAATCGATATCAGCCTGTTTGACGAAATATCAGCACATTCAATTGCACTAGCACAACGCGTTGTCGACACGTTACCCGGCTTGGCACAAGAAGAGACCTATTTACTCTCTGTTCACTTTGAAGTCGCTCGCGCGAATGATTAATTTTTAACATTGTAGAATTTGGAGAATATTTTATGAAACAGATGGTTGTTGTTATCGGAGATCGCTTAGGTAAAGGCCAAAAAGTGGCTGCAGGTGTGGAAGCTGCGGGTGGTAAAGCCATTGTCGTTCCTGGTGTTGCTGCGGATATGAAACTCGGTGACGTTATGAATGCAGAGCAAGCCGATTTAGGTATCTCTTTTTGTGGTAGCGGCGGCGCAGGCGCTATTACCGCTCAAACTAAATATGGTTACAAAGCTCGTTATGGGATGCGTTCTATCGAAGAGGGAGAGACCGCCATTGCAGATGGTTGCAACGTACTAGGTTTTGGTTTTATGGACAAGGAAGAGTTAGGTGAGCGCTTAGTTAAAGCTTTTAATAAAAAATACGGCAACGCTTAATGAAAAAATCTATCGAAACGGTTGTACGGGTAACAGGGCAAGGCGATACCAAACAAAAAGCCATTGCTGACGCCTTAAATTCAATTCAAAAAACCGTACTGAAAAACAATACAGATATCATCCTGCGGATAGAACCAAAGGATGTTGAGGTTGTTAGTGCTCACTCACAATCGCGAACAGAAAAGTTTCTTTTTATCTTTTTGCCACGCAAGCGTGAACATTTTCGTGTTGTACTCGACGTTTCGCTGGATGTCACCTTACTTTCTGTCAACGAAATACCATTTACAGAACAATAATAGCAATCAGGTCTGGAGTTAATTCCATGAGTGAAACTGCATCTTTTTTAGAAATATTGGGCATGTCCCTAATTATCGGTGGGCTCTGCGGCTTCGGTTTAGGAGCCGGGGCAGCGCGGATGTTCCACGCACCAACCGTACAAGGTATGGGGGCATTTCGTACTTTGGGTGAACTTAACGCCTGTGAAGGCGACCCAGCTTCACACTTTTCTTTCGGCTTAGGGTTCTTCTTTAACGCATGGGCTTCATCTGTTGCAGCTGGTGCATTTACCCAAGATGTCGACCACCGCATCATCCCAAACTGGGGCGCGGCCGCATTGTTAACCAAAAACCGCAGCGTAGCAGACACACTGCATAACCCGAAAAAAATGGCGATTGCTTGTGCCATTATCGGTGCGGTCGTGGTTGCGTTCTTAAATACCACCGCCTCTGCTGTTCCAGCGGCATTACAAACCACGGCGGTCAATGTATTAGTCCCCGCCGCTAACTTACTCGTCAACACCGTAATGCCAGTCATTTTCTGGTTAGCTGCGATGGATGCGGGCCGTCGTTCCGGTTTCTGGGCCACCCTATTTGGAGGCTGCGCACAGTTAATTATGGGTAACGCTATCCCTGGTTTAGTTTTAGGTATCTTGATTGGTAAAGGTGTTGATGACAACGGTTGGAACCGTATCACTCGTACTATGATGATCACTGTCGTGTTGTTGTTTGTATTAAGTGGTTTCTTCCGTGAGTTTGACCTGAAGATGATCACCTCCTTCAACCTAGATAAACCATTATGGCTTGAATACGTCCACGGACTGCTAAGCGGGAAATAATCATGACAACTGAAATTAACAAACAAGATTTTTGGTACGCTGAATGGTCCTTCCCAATCTTTGTTGGGCTGTTATCCGCAGGGATCTTTGCAGGTACTCACATGTATGTCGTCTATGGCTTCGGAGCGTTTAACGAAGTGGCCTTCGTAGCCATGCTGCGTGCAGGGTTAGATACTGGTGTTTACGGTGCAGTAGCGGCTTTCGGTGCTAGCTTCCTATTCGCTCGGATCATTGAAGGCTCATTAGTCGGTATCTTAGATATCGGTGGCGCATTACAAACGGGGATTGGTCTAGGTGTTCCTGCTCTATTCTTAGCCGCGGGCTGGGATATTTTAGTGACCAACTTCTGGATGTCACTGCTTACGGGTTTACTCCTTGGCGTGTTAATCGGTCTGTTAATCGTATTTGCACGTAAATTCACAATTGCCCAAGCCAACTCAACCTTCGGGGCTGATGTCATGATGGGTGCAGGTAACACATCAGGTCGATTCCTTGGGCCATTGATTATCCTTGCTGCAATGGCTGCATCCATCCCAATTGGTATTGGTTCTTTAATCGGCGCATTGGTTTTCTATGTATGGCAAAAACCTGTTGCAGGCGGTGCAATTTTAGGTGCGATGTTATTCGGTTATTTCTTCCCAATCGCCGCTTAATCCGCATTCTCTCGGAACATAGGTTAACGAAAACGCTACGGTTTATATCATTTAGAACAAACAGTTAGACATACTCTAAATAATTCAAATTGCAGCAAACGACGATATCCCTAGGAGCATACACCAGTATGTGACTAGGGTAGTGAAACAACAGGCAATAACGCTGCGGTTTGAAGTATGACGAGTATGACAAGCATCGAGTATGAAGAAGGCAACTTATGTACACTCTAATCATCAAACAAGCTAAACGTATCGATGGTGCAATTATCGATATTCTTATCAAAGATGGAAAAATCGACGCCGCAGGTCCAGAGCTGGCCAACAATCAACAAGCAGACAAAGTTATTGACCTGAAAGGAAAATGCTATGTAAGTGCGGGGTGGATCGACTCTCACGCACATTGTTTTGTTGAATCGCCTATCTACTTCGATGACCCCGACTTAGCAGGTGCTGCGGGTGGAGTCACCTCACTGGTTGATGCAGGTAGTGTAGGCGCTGATGATGTTGATAAATTTTATCAACTCACCCAAAAATCGAAAACCAATGTCTTTTCTTTATTGAATATCTCTCGTATTGGCATCATTGCACAAAATGAATTGTCAGATATGAACAATATCAATGAAACTTGCTTCCAAGAGGCCATTGAGCGCCATAATGGCTTCATTGTTGGTATGAAAGCGCGTATGAGCAAAAGCGTGGTGGGTGAAAACGGAATTACCCCTTTAATCAAAGCAAAAGAAATGCAGAAAAAACATCATCTCCCGCTAATGGTGCATATTGGTAATAACCCCCCAAATATTGATGAAGTTGCCGATTTACTCACCCGTGGGGATATCATTACTCACTGCTTTAATGGCAAGCCAAATAAAATTTTAGGTGATGATGGCTACCTAAAACCCTCAATTGCCAGAGCACTGGCGCGTGGTGTTATTTTAGACGTTGGTCATGGCGGCGAAAGCTTTAGCTTTAAAGTTGCAGAGCAAGCCATGCGTATTGGGACTTATCCAGACATCATCAGTTCAGATATCTATCACCGAAACCGCGTAAATGGGCCAGTGTATAGCCTTGCTTTTGTAATGACGAAATTCCTCTGCATGGGCTTTAGTGCTGAGCAAGTTTTACGTTGTGTCACAGAAAAAGCTGCTGACTTGCTGTCACTTCCAGCGAAAGGCTATCTAAAACCGGGCTTCGATGCAGATATTACGCTATTTGATTTAAAAGAAGAACCGACTGAACTCACTGATGCAGAAGGTGAACATCGCATAGGGACTCACCGCTTTGTTCCTATTGCCGCAATTGTCGGTGGAAAACATATTATTCATGCAGAAGGCGAATCTGAACATGCAATCAATCTATGATAAATATCAGTTAAAACACGTTATTAATGCTTCTGGCCGTATGACCGCCCTTGGTGTATCGACCCCAACACCTGAAGTGGTTGAGCGAGTGGCTTATGGGTTAAATCACTATTTTGAAATTAAAGATTTAGTCAATAAAACAGGCGAATACATTGCAAGTTTATTAGATGTTGAAGCTGCTGTTGTGGTGTCTTGTGCATCTGCCGGTATTGCCCAAGCTGTTGCCGCGGTGATCGTGCAAGACGACGATGATTTACTACTCAACCTGCATTCATCCGACAAAGTGGTTCCTCGCGAAATTATTTTACCTAAAGGCCATAATGTTAACTTTGGCGCCCCCGTCGACACCATGGTGACACTCGGCGGAGGTAAAGTCATTGAAGCTGGTTTTGCTAATGAATGCAGTGCTGCACAACTCGCGGCAAAAATCACCCCTCAAACCGCAGCCATCTTATATATCAAATCACATCATACCGTACAAAAAAGCATGTTAACTGTGGAGCAAGCGGCCAAAGTCGCTCATGACCACCAGCTACCGCTGATTGTTGATGCTGCGGCAGAAGAGGAATTAACGGCTTATTATCACACTGGTGGCGATATTGTTATTTACAGTGGCGCCAAAGCTATTGAAGGCCCAACCAGCGGTCTCGTTATTGGTAAAAAACAATATATCGAGTGGGTTAAACGCCAAAGCCAAGGTATCGGCCGAGCAATGAAAGTCGGTAAAGAAGGTATTTTAGGGCTCACACTTGCTATCGAACAATATCTGAGTGCGACAAAAGAAACTGGCGCTGAAATGGTTAATCGAATGAGTAAATTTATCAGTGACCTAAATGATATCAACGGCATCTCTGCGCAAGTGGTATGGGATGGCGCAGGACGCGATATTGCACGTACTGAAATTAGCTTCGATGAAAATGTTATTGGCAAAACGACCTATCAGATTATGGCTGAGTTGAAACAGGGGAATACCGCCATTTATTTCCGTGAATACAAAGCTAATGAAGGAAAAGTTGAAGCGGATATCCGTAGTGTAAGCAATGAACAACTTGATGTCATTTCAAAGAATATTCGTTTGCTAGTAGAAGGATTTTAAAATGAAATTGTCACCGAATTTTTACCGTGACCGTGTCTGCTTAAATGTATTGGCTGGTAGCCACCAAAATGCTAAAGACATTTATGTCGCAGCGGAAACCTTTGTCGTTGTCGGTGTATTATCCAAAAATTACCCTGACTTAGAAAGTGCCATAGCTGATATGCGCATCTACGCGCAAGAGACGGATAATGCGTTATCGGTTGGTCTTGGGGCTGGCGATCCAAACCAATCAACCATGGTGTCTTTAATTTCACAGGAAATTCAACCACAGCATGTAAATCAAGTATTTACAGGTGCTCCCATTAGCCGAGCCTTATTAGGCCAAACCGAGACCTTCGTTAACGCATTAATCTCACCGACAGGTACGGTTGGCATGGTAAAAATCTCTACAGGCCCATTAAGCTCACAAGCCCCAGATGGCATTGTCCCCATTGAAACCGCAATCATGATGCTTAAAGATATGGGCGCTGACTCTGTTAAGTTCTTTAATATGAAAGGGTTAAAATATATTGAAGAATATAAAGCCATTGCTAAAGCTTGTGCTGAATTTGATTTTTCTTTAGAGCCTACTGGCGGTATTGATTTAGATAACTTTGCGGAAATTTTGCAAATAGCCCTTGATGCAGGCGTGAAGAAAATCATTCCTCATATTTATAGCTCAATCATTGATAAAAATACGGGCAATACTCGCCCAGAAGAAGTTCGTCAATTATTGCAGATGGTTAAGCAAGCGGTTAATTGATGCGTTAAAGCAGTAAAAAGAAGTCGGAAAATAAATATAAGCGAGATGTTATAAAAAACAGTCATTGTGACAAATGACAAAACAACAAATGCCCCACTCATCTAGTATGTAGTGGGGCTTTTTTCATTATATATTAATGACCTATCATTCGTGCATTCGGTATAATATGAAACCAATAATTATCGGGGACAGGGCTATCCCACACACCAAAGTAAGCAGCAACCCCGATGGCACTAAATAACATTCCCAGAGTTAAAACTAACATAATTACCCCAGACAATGGGATTTGGCGTTTTTTTCTTGGCACTTGTAATGAAAAATTTAGGGTTGAAGAAACAGGGCAGGACTCCACGCACGTCATACACCCTGTACATTCCACCGTTCTTACCTTAATGAGCTTGTCGACTGGAATACGCGACGGGCAGTTCTTGGCACATTTTCCGCAATCAATGCAGCTTTCCACATCTCGACGAATTTTTACGGGGGAAAATAACGAAAATAGCCCCAACAATGCACCATAAGGGCACAAATAACGGCACCAAGCATTACGAATAAACAAACTAATCACCACAAGAACAATAACACTCACCAAGGTAACACCGCTAATGTAGCGAAAGAAATCGAGCATTTTAACATCAATGATGATCCCATAAGGCGACATCATAAAATACTGGATCATCTGTGCAGGCATGGATAATGCTATATAGAGAAAAAAAGCTAATAGTAAATATTTTAAGCCTTTTAGAGGAATATCTAACCATTTAGGTAAATCGATTTGGTTTTGATAACGAAACAGTTTTTGTCCTATTTTCCCCGTGTATTCAGAAATTGTCCCTATTGGGCACATCCACGAACAAAAGGCTTTTTTCAATAATAAGCTAATAATTATGAAAGAAACCAAAAGAAACATTGAGGCCGCATGGATTACCGGAAAACTGCCTGTTTCTAATGTGTATTTTAAATTCATTAACCCAGCAATAGGTAGCCAACCCTCAATCCCACCCGGACGAGGAAGATAAAGCGTTGCCCCACCAGTTTCGTAGTAACGAACCCAGTAATAGAAAGTAATACCGATATAAAGGTTTATCGCCAAGAGTGTGAATTGTACAACTTTCCGCCAAGTTGATGCGTTCCGCCAATCATTCCAAGGAAGCTTTCCCCCTGTCGTACCGGGGCGGCGTTGATACCTTATACGTGGTTTTTTGGTCATATACGCCCATCTCTTTAACATGCATTTTAAATACCATTATTGTATTTACATATTCAGAAAGCATATTGATTTGCATCAGGGGGTTGTGACGTTGATGGTTTGATACAACAAAATGGTGAAGGTTGACCAGAAAAATAGAAAAATAGAAAATATTATCGTTGGTTTTTGCTAAATAATTCGAGTTGTGCCAAGGCGGCAAAATGAGGAAATCCCTAGGAGCATACAAAAGTATGTGACTAGGGTTGACGAGTGACGCCAACACAGGCACAACTTGAAGTATGACGAAAAAAAGGAGCATACAAAAGTATGTGACCCGTGTGGCTGAATGAAGCTAACGCCGTGACAGCGCTAAGTATGACGAAAAAATGGGAGTTGGCCGATAAGCCGGGTTCTGTCGTGGACAACCATTCATCTAGGCCAGCACTTGCGCACTGGCTCCAGCAACCTACCCGAGTTCAATGCGGGCCGCACCATATGAACCCCTATTTGGTCTTGCTCCGGGTGGAGTTTACCGTGCCACGAACTGTTGCCAGTCGCGCGGTGCGCTCTTACCGCACCCTTTCACCCTTACCTGATCCTGTAAACAGGCCATCGGCGGTTTGCTCTCTGTTGCACTAGTCGTAGGCTTGCGCCTCCCAGACGTTATCTGGCACCCTGCCCTATGGAGCCCGGACTTTCCTCCCCTTTACCCGTCTCCCGAAGGGACAACGATAAAGCAGCGGTTGTCTGGCCAACTCCGCGGCGAATTATAGGCACTTTGTTGTAGCTTGTACAGACTCTAGCACCTGCAATTTACCACTTATATTAATGTAACCGTTTTATTTGCCTAAAAATCATTCATTGCTTTGATTATCAAGCATCAATTTATACAACATATTTTTCTTTAACCCATAAATTTCGGCTGTAATCGCTGCCGCTTTTTTAGGGGGAAGCTCTTTTTGTAATAAATTTAACGTGCGAACCACATCAGGGGAAATAGCCGAATCATCCTCTGGCTTCTTATAGCCTTCAACAATTAACACCATTTCGCCGCGATGGCGGTTTTCATCCTCTTTTACCCACGCCAACAATTCACCTACTGGACGGCCTTCAATTGACTCCCACGTTTTAGTCAATTCCCGAGCTAAAACAACATGACGTTCTGGTCCCCAGACTTCTACCATATCTGCTAAACTATCTAACAAACGGTGGGTTGACTCATAGAAAATCAGTGTCCGAGTTTCTTGTTCAAGTGATTGTAAAACGTCTTTACGGCCTTTTGTTTTAGCAGGTAAAAAACCTTCATAACAAAAACGGTCTGAAGGCAAACCGGCAGCAGACAGCGCAGTAATCGCTGCACAGGCGCCGGGTAAAGGCACAACACGGATACCAGCCTCACGACAACGATTGACTAAATGATAACCTGGATCATTAATTAAAGGTGTACCTGCATCAGAGACTAATGCGATACTATCGCCTTGTTGAAGTTTGCTAATTAATTGATCTGCCTTTTGCTGTTCATTATGATCATGTAGAGCGAACAGTCGTGCATTAATCGCAAAATTCTGTAAAAGAATGCCTGAATGCCGAGTGTCCTCTGCCGCAATAAGGTCAACATGTTTAAGAACATCCAACGCACGTTGCGTGATATCACCCATATTACCAATTGGGGTTGGGACGATATACAGCGTGGATGCCATAACCACAGCTTGATTAGGTTGGTTCATTGTTTCATCCGAATAGCCGGTTTAAAATTAAGCAATTGAAAAATACACCATTGGATACAGTATGCGTCCTTCAATTTTTTTGCATTTGAAAAAAGGGTTAATCTGCACAGCAATGCTATCTATATTTGCATTGTCAGGGTGCCAAATGGTATCGGATTACTTCCCGCCCACCCAAAAAACACCTGAGCAAAGTACGTCTGATGTCAGCAGCTACCAAGCCATCATTGATGCTGCTCAAGGCAAGCCCTCAATGGAAGCCCTGCGAGCTTATATTAGCCAAGAGCCTTTATTAAAAACAGCTGCTGAACGCCAAGCCAATATTGATGGCCTCTGGAAGATGTTAACACAGTTAACGCCAGAACAAGTCCACGGAATTGAGGCTGATGAATATATTCTCCAAGGTTGGGTCGATCTTTTAGATATTTATCAAAACAACCAAGATGACCCTGATGCGCTACGCACCGGTTTCAACGACTGGAAAATGCGTTATTCAAATAACCCAGGGGCCACAATTCCCCCGACCCAGTTGCTCCAAGCAATGTTACCGCGTGTTGGCACAACCCCGAAAATAGCCCTATTTTTACCGATGAGTGGGCAAGGTCAGGTTTTCGGTCAAGCCATCATGCAAGGGTTTATGGATGCTCAAAAAGGGCTCCCGCAAACCACATCTCTTCCGGCTAACACAGCGAACGCTCAAAGTAGCGGTAATGATATACTCGACCAAATTTATGCAGAAGTCGCAGCGACTACGGGTGAAGCACCTGCCACCACCGATAATGACTTGGTAACCTCCGCTTTACGTATTGATGCTACTCCGACAAATACACAAACGATCAAAGTCTTTGATACCACCAATCAACAAATGCCTCAACTGCTTGAACAAGCTAAAAATGAAGGCTTTAACCTTGTTGTCGGGCCGCTGCTGAAAACAGATGTAAATGTGATAGCACAAATGGGTGCTCCTGTTAGCGTTCTTGCGCTTAACGAACTCGATAGCAACCAATTACAACCTCGTCCAAACCTCTGTTATTTTTCGTTATCTCCAGAAGATGAAGCGCAAAATGCAGCCGCTTATATGAGGTCTGAAGGCAAACAAATGCCTCTCGTATTAGTGCCAGCAAATGCCTTTGGCGATAGAATTGCCAAAGCCTTCGCTAAAGGTTGGCAAGAGAAAGGCGGCTCGACCGTGTTAATGCAAACCTTTGGTTCAGTACCTTCGCTAAAAGAATCCATTAACCGCGGTGCTGGTATCCGTATGACTGGAACACCTGTTAATACAGGGGAAACAGTTAGCCCACAATTAAGCCCTCAAATTGAAGATTCAACAGGTGCTATTGATGGTGTTTATATTGTGGCGACACGTGACGAGCTGACGCTTATCAAACCGATGATAGAAATGGCAATTAGCACCCGTTCACGTCCAGCACTTTATACGAGCTCACGTAGTAACCAAGCAGGTTCAGGGGCTGATTACCGCTTCGAAATGGACGGTGTTAAGTTCAGCGAGGTCCCTTTATTAGCTGGTGCAAACAATAGTTTACGCAAACAGGCTCAACAAAAGTTAAATAATGACTACTCACTATTTCGCTTATATGCAATGGGTGTTGATGCATGGTCATTAGCTAATAATTTCGATAAATTACAGCAACCAGAACAATTACGTATTAATGGTGCATCCGGAGTACTCACAACAACACCTAATTGTGTTGTTTTCCGCGAATTACCTTGGTTACAGTTCAAGCAAGGGAAGATCCTTCCTGCTCAATAGGGTATAAACAAGTCATCGAGAAGGTGACTTTTCAGACAAGGACGTCATGAAAACAATCCAGAAACCCTTAAAATGGTTAACAGGTCGGTACTATGAACACCAAGTACTCACTTTCCTGAAACAACAAGGGCTAACGTTTGTCGAACGTAATGCAAGAAATCGAGCCGGTGAGATCGATTTAATAATGCGCGATAATACTGGTTGGGTATTTATCGAGGTACGTTTTCGTAAAAATGGTGATTACGGTAATGCACTTTTATCAGTAAACTGGCATAAACGTAGAAAATTATTAGCCGCTGCAAAATTATGGCTTGCGCAAAGGCAAGAAAGTTTCGATACCAGCTCGTGCCGTTTTGATATCTGCGCAATAACGGGTAACCAATTTGAATGGATACAAAACGCATTTAACGAAGATGGCTAGTATTCGTAATCTGAATGACAAATAAGCTACCTGAATAAATTAGCGAGTATAATCAACAACGCTACAAATATTACTTTTCGTTGTAGCAGGGCTGCAAGAGTGTAGTCAACGCCGCTACAGCATGGGATATGACGGAATTACCCTAAATAATTCGTGTTGTAGCAAGGCGGCAAGTAAGCTAATCCCTATGAGCATACATAAGTATGTGATTAGGGTTAGCGAGCGTAGCCAACACCGCTACAGCATGGGATATGACGGGATTACCCTAAATAATTCGTGTTGTAGCAAGGCGGCAAGTAAGCTAATCCCTATGAGCATACATAAGTATGTGATTAGGGTTAGCGAGCGTAGCCA
>NZ_JBMWDT010000006.1:0-70421 GCF_049545585.1 Providencia sp. NPDC089933 | reverse complement strand
CAACACCGCTACAGCACGAAGTATGACGGGTAAATTTTGATAGGAAAAAACCAGTGCTAGACCGTATAAAAGTTTGTTTCACTGAAAGTATTCAAACTCAAATAGCAGCTGCTGAAGCGCTGCCGGATGCTATATCCAGAGCTGCAATGATGATGGTTCAATCATTGCTAAATGGTAACAAAATTTTATGTTGTGGTAATGGTGCTTCTGCTGCCACAGCACAACGTTTCGCCGCGAGTATGATCCACCGTTTCGAAACTGAACGTCCTAGCCTGCCTGCATTGGCACTTAATACCGATAATGCTGTATTAACCGCTATCTCAGGCAGCAAACAACCGTCCGAAATTTATGCTAAACAAGTTAGGGCATTGGGGCAGCATGGTGATGTTCTAATGGCAATATCTACTCATGGTAATAGCAGTGATATAATTAAAGCTGTTGAAGCGGCGGTAACGCGAGATATGACCATTGTCGCTCTCACTGGCTATGACGGTGGAGAGCTCGCAGGGTTACTTGGCCCACAAGATGTTGAAATTAGGATCCCATCTCAAAGAAGTGTTCGTATCCAAGAAGTTCATTTACTTACTGTAAATTGTCTGTGCGACCTCATAGATAATACCCTTTTCCCTCATCAGGACGATTAAGGAGACAAAATGCGATTAATACCAGTTTTTGCCATAATCATGAGTACTATTCTTTTACAAGGTTGTATTGGTGCTGCTGTTGTCGGCTCTGCTGCTGTTGCAACGAAAAGCGCTACAGATCCTCGCACAGTTGGTCAGCAAGTTGACGATGGCACCTTAGAAGCACGTGTTAGTGGACAACTTAATAAAGATAAGGAAATAACAGGTAAAGCACGCATTATCGCGACTGCGTATAAAGGAAATGTGTTATTAACGGGGCAAAGCCCTGACATGGCTTGGGCTGAGCGTGCGAAACAAATCGCCTCGAATGTTGAAGGAACTACTGCTGTTTATAATGAGGTTCGTAGTGGTGAACCTGTTGATTTAGGCACAGCCTCAAAAGACACTTGGTTAACAACCAAAGTAAAATCCAAAATTCTTGCCAGTGACAGTGTTAAATCGGGCAGTGTAAAAGTCATCACAGAAAATGGTGAAGTCTTTTTATTGGGGGTATTAACAAGGCAAGAAGGTGATGCAGCAGCAAAAATTGCGAGCGAAACAGACGGTGTTCGCCGAGTAACCACAGCATTCACTTATCTCAATTAATCATAAACAATAATATATTGGTATAAAAATAAAAGCCATGAGTTAAAAACCATGGCTTTTATCTTATTCCGAAGCCAATTGGTTTATTTTCAGAAAATTCTTACCGCCTAATAAGCGCATCTGATTCAAGATCCACGCTTGCCTTTTTAAAACATAAGAAGAGGGTGATTTTACGCTATACCTATGAGGATTAGGTAAAACTGCTGCTAATAATGCAGCTTCATTCATTGTAAGCTTGCTAGCAGGCTTATTAAAGAATTTATTTGCAGCCTCTTCCACCCCAAAAACCCCCTCTCCGAACTCAGCAACATTCAAATAAACAGTGAGTATTCTTTTTTTAGACCAGAAGAGCTCCATAACTGGAGTCATTGCTGTTTCAAACCCCTTTCTTATCCAGCTTCTTCCATCCCATAACCATACGTTTTTTACAGTTTGTTGAGAAATGGTAGATGCCCCTCTGACTGACTGTTTATTGATCATATTATGTTGATAAGCCCTCTCAATTGCATCAAGATCAAAACCCCAGTGATGAGGGAAATTTTGATCTTCAGCGGCAATTACAGCCAAATAAACATACGGAGAAATACGATTTTCATCTACCCATTTAGAATGAGATACATAAGAAAAGTTTAAGTTTAACCATGCGGTAATTTGTCTTTCTGCCATTACTGCTGAAAATGGCACTGGTACATATTTAAAAAGAATGACGGAAAAAAGCCACACCACAAGTAATGAAATTGTGATCTTCTTTAACCAGTGCCACAATCTAGAAACAAAAGTTAGCATTTAAATAATCACGCCATTTCCAATACTTTCTTAACGAGCTTGTTAATACCTATATTTGCTTCAGAAATTGATTGAGCCAGCATATAAGCAGGTGTTGTAACAACTCGATTAACCTCATCAACTACAATGTCATCTACAGTACATTTGACGTGCTTCCCTCCCATGCTCTCTATCTGAGCAATCGTTTCACTATCATCACCAATAGTTAGTTCTACTGATGTATTTAACATTTTAGGAAGCATGACAGGAGCAATACACATCAGCCCTAGCGGCTTTTTCTGCTGATGCATTTCTCGTACTAAACTTAATAGTTCTTTATTAATTTCACACTCACTTCCTTTAACTGCGAAATTACATAAGTTTTTTGCAGCACCAAAACCACCAGGAATTATGAGGGCATCTAGCTTTGATGCATCAGCTGACGACAAAGGCGATATTTTCCCACGAGTAATACGAGAAGATTCTTCTAATTGGTTACGTTTCTCTGATTTTTCTTCACCAGTTATATGATTAATAACAGTAGGTTGATTATCATCAGGAGCGAAAAAATGAACTTCAGCATTATTTTGACTCAAAGCCAACATAGTTAATACAGACTCATGGATCTCGCTTCCATCAAAAACACCACAGCCACTTAAAATAACCGCAATTGATTTCATATCTTCCTCCATTTGTAGTAAATTATCTCTCAAGCGCTAAAGGGTAGAAACATCAATCTTCATCACAGATTTTAATGAATCTTGTAACAGATTCGCTAAATTTTGGTATCTTGATGTTGCCCTTTACGGTGATATACCTAATTTAATGATTTGCCAAGAACAAAAAATACATGCAGATCAACGATTTCCCTGGTGTTGGCGCAGTATTCGCGCACCCCAACTTCGGTTGGGGTTATTTTTTTGTACGCTCATCAACCCAGTTTCTTAAAGTTTCTATATCTGCTTTCCAGTCTTGTTTTAATTCATCAACCCATTCCTGAACATTATCCCACCATGCTGGTAAATCAGGAGATTGAATTTGCTGTGCGATTTTCTGTAAATTCTTTAAACCAACAGAGCCAGCGGCACCTTTAATTTTATGGGCCTCTTCAACAATACCTTTTTGGTCCTTAGCCACCATATTCGAATCAAGAATAGCTAAATAACCCGGCAACATTTTTTCAAAAACATCTAACCCATCATAAATCAGTTTGGGGCCGACTAATTCAATGTATTGCTCTAACATGTCACAATCTAATATAGACTCATCAACTTGTGATGTGACATCGCGGTTTTCAACTTCCTCATTTTGGGAAGTATGCTCCCCCCAAAATTGTTCTATAACTTGAGTTAAAGCAGGAACCGACAACGGTTTACTCAATACGCCATCCATTCCCGCATCAAAATATTCTTTTTTATCCTTAAGGACATTTGCCGTTAAGGCTATTAATGGCGGTAAATCTTCTTTGTCATACTGTTGTTTAAGCTGCCTAGAAATATCTAAACCTGTCATATCTGGTAATTGAATGTCTAATAACACTAAATCATATTCACCGGGAGCAAACATTGCTAATGCATCTTTACCATTCATCGCTACATCAACTGTATTGCCAAGGTTTTCTAATACAGAACACGCAACAACAACATTGAGTTCAATGTCTTCCACTAATAAAATATGCAAGGCTGGTAGTGGGTAATCATCATCACTGTCTTGATGTTCAGCGACTTCTTCTTCAACCACAGGCGCTGTAATTGATAAAGTAAAAGTAGAACCTTGGCCTATTTCACTCTCAACCTGTATGTCGCCCCCCATATTTTGTGCTAACCGACGTGATACAGAAAGACCAATCCCCGTCCCTGTTGCAGGTTTACCACCAGCAGAATCTGTTACTTGATAGTACATCGCAAAGATTTTATCTAACTCATCCTGAGGTATGCCAATACCACTGTCTTTTACCCTAAAAAAGATTTTGTTTTCAGGCTCTTGCCAAATACTTACTTTGACCTCACCTTGTTGCGTGAACTTAACCGCATTCCCAATTAAATTCCATAATACCTGCCGTAAACGCGTCCCATCAGTTAACACCGTTTTTGGCAAAGTAGGTGCCACATCCATAACAAATTTAAGCCCTTTGGGCTGAACTAATAACCCACTTAGATTCTCTAAATCATTCACAAACTCAGGTAATGCGACGGGTTGGTTATCTAGTTGGACTTTACGACGCTCAATTTTATCCATCTCAATGACATCATTAAAAATATTCCCTAATGTCACTGCACTGACATGAATCGTTTTTAAATAGCTAGATTGTTCTGAAGTTAAATTCGTATCGAGTAAAATACGACTAAGACCAACGATGCCATTAAGCGGCGTACGAAGCTCGTGGCTTATCGTTGAGATAAAGGTAGTCTTTTCCCTGCTCGCGTTCTCTAACGCCTCCTGGTAGCGTTTACGCTCTGTTATATCGCGACCAAAGCCCATAAGGCCATGTCGTTTACCTACTCGGTCATAAAATGGGACTTTTCGTAACTCAAAACAGGCTTTTCTGCCATCAGGGTAAACCAGCCACTGTTCATAAGTGAGGGAAACATTATGGCGGAAAACTTTTTCATCGGTCTCCATTACTTTAGACGCAATTTCGACATCATAAATATCTAGAGGTGTTAACCCAACTAAGTGTTTTTCACTTTTACCAGTCAACAGTTCCATTGCTCTGTTACAACCTGAAAACTCGTTATTTTCGTTGCGGTAATAAACTAAATCCGGTGATGCATCAAGGAATGAGCGCAGCAACACCGATTGTTGTTCAAGTTCAACCTGTGTTTGCTCTCGATATTTCATTTCTTGTTTGAGTTGTTCAAGCAGTTCCAAGTGCGCTCTTTCAGCTTTTTCGCGCTCTTGTATTTCAAGATTTAGTTGCTCAATATTGCCATGTAATTGAATGTTTAATTCCGCATCGCGCTTACGCATGACTTCAAGTTTATCGACCATGCGCGACAAACGTTGCCGCGACTCTTCTAACTGCTCAACAACAACCGAAAGAAAATAAACCGCTAAAGGGGTAATGATTAAGCCAAAGAAAATCGACCCGACCATATCGAGGCTATCAACATGCCCTCGCAAAAAGATTGTCACGGCCATCTGCATTATCATGGCAAGAACAACCAGCGCGGATGCTAGTAATAGTGAAAACCGCACCAGCCCTAGTTTCATCATCAAATCGACATAGTATTGCGCAAGGCCGCGAAGTACTTTCATAACCACCCCTTAGTTAAATTCTCTTTGAATCATATATCAAACAGGACAGTTTCGGATGTTTATTAATACAAAATGTCGATCCTGCTCATTCAATAGCCATTTTTTATTATTAATGATAAATAACAATCAGGAATTTTCTTTGCTTCTACTCGGGTAAAAACTCATTCTGAGTAAATCTTAATCACAATCAATTGAAAAACAAAATATTAATGCTGTTTATCTTTAAATATGGGCGATAAACTTAAAAGAAAACGCCAAGTTTTACCAAGTGAAATCAGACAAAGTTCATTAAGGAACACCATGAATTCTAACAGTTTCAACCTACAACGCCGCGAGCCACACAAAAAAGCACTGGCAACCCGTAAAATAGAGTTTGTTGAAATTTATGAACCTGATAACGTTTCTGATATTCAACAACAATCAAGTCGTTGTCTGTCTTGTGGTAGCCCTTTTTGTGAATGGAAGTGCCCTTTACATAACCCAATCTCTAGTTGGCTTAAACTTGCAGCTGAAGGGCGTATCATTGAAGCCGCTGAATTGTCCCATCACACCAATAGTTTACCCGAAATATGTGGCCGTGTTTGCCCCCAAGATAAGTTATGCGAAGTCGCTTGTGTACTACATGACGACCATGGTGCAGTGACTATTGGCCACATTGAACGCTATATTAATGATACTGCCTTTGCATTAGGCTGGCGCCCCGACCTTTCTCATGTTTCTCCAGTCAATAAGCGTGTTGCTATTATTGGGGCTGGCCCCGCTGGGCTAGCTTGTGCCGATGTTCTTGTTCGTAATGGTGTCGAGGCTATCGTTTTTGATAAACATCCCGAGATTGGGGGACTACTGACATTTGGTATCCCAGCATTTAAGTTAGAAAAACACGTTATGATGCAGCGACATGAAATTTTGGCAGAAATGGGGGTACAGTTTCAGCTTAATACTGAAATAGGTGTTGACCTCTCGTTAGATGCGCTTCTTAGCACCTATGACGCTATTTTTATTGCTACAGGTGCCTATCAGTCAATTAAAGGGAACCTCTCAACTGAATCAATTCAAGGCGTGTATGAGGCTCTGCCCTATTTAATCGCGAATACCCGTCATTTAATGACACTACCTGCATCTACAGACCAACCCTACATTGATTTACATAAAAAACGCGTGGTTGTTTTAGGTGGGGGGGATACCGCGATGGATTGCACTCGGAGTGCTATTCGTCAAGGCGCTGCACAGGTTAATTGTGTCTATCGTAGAGATAAAGCAAGCATGCCCGGGTCGCAAAAAGAAATAACGAATGCATTAGACGAAGGTGTTCAATTTTATTTTAATACCCAAGCGACCAAAGTAGCCACCAATGAAAATGGTCAGATTACTGGCATTTATGCTTCTCGAACCCAAAAAGGTGAACTCAAAGATGGGCGTTATCAAGTAGAACTCATTGAAAATTCAAATACTTTTATCGAAGCTGATGTGGTTATTGTTGCTTTTGGTTTTCACCCATATACTCAATCTTGGTTAGCAGAGCAAGATGTTAAGCATAATCAGCACGGTCATATCTTAGCTAGTCATCATACGGGTTTTCCATACCAAACATCCAATCAAAAGATATTTGCAGGGGGAGATGCCATTAGGGGTTCTGACCTTGTAGTCACTGCGATTGCTGATGGCCGCGGAGCAGCTGAAGGAATTTTGCTTTTTCTCGGTGTTTAATTACCGAATAATACTTTAAAAAAAAGAAAAACAGAGGGATTATCCCCTCTGTTGATCGTTATTACTTGATTTCTAAAGTAATGAAAACTGATAAGCCTGTTATTTGACAACTCTTAGTGCAGGTCTACCTTTCGGAGGCCTAGGTGGCTCATCACCTGATGGTTCTTGCGAACTTTCATCAGGAAGGTCAGCTTCATGAACTAAAGTAATATTATCTTCTGGTTCTTCAATATCTTCGACCCCTGAGGATAACTCTGCATCATAAGCAGTCTCAGGTTCAAACATCATACCAGCCCCATTTTCACGTGCATATACCGCCATAATTGCTGACATTGGAACATACACTTGACGCGGCACACCACCAAAACGGGCATTGAAACGCACTTCTTCGTTGGTGATTTCGAAATTACCGACGGCTCGAGGCGCTACATTCAAAACAATTTGCCCATCCCGAGCAAACTCCATAGGAACGTTTACATCGGGAACGGTGACATCAACCACCAAATGCGGAGTCATATCGTTATCAAGTAACCACTCGTAGTGGGCACGTAACAAATAAGGACGACGTGGTGACATTGGTGTCATTTCCATCATTTTTAGCCTCTTCTAATAGGCTGTCTAGACTCGCGCATTTCTTTTTCAGCATCCGTCAATGACGCGCTGAATCCGTCACGGTCAAAAACGCGATCCATATAAAAATGTAAGTATTTGCTGATTGATGGGTTAATTTCAATACCGAGTACAGGTAAGCGCCACAGCAATGGAGCCAAATAGCAATCGACGATGCTAAATTCTTCGCTCATGAAGAAGTCCATTTCAGCAAAAACAGGAGAAACTGCGATCAGCTCTTCAGATAATTGACGGCGAGCATTTGCAGCTTCTTGTGCCGTGCCTTTCTCAATTTTGTCCATCAATGAATACCAGTCATTTTTAATGCGATACATTAATTGACGGCTTGTACCACGTGCAACAGGATAAACAGGCATTAATGGTGGATGAGGAAAACGCTCATCAAGGTATTCCATGATAATATGTGGGTCATAAAGCGTTAGATCACGATCAACCAACGTTGGAACGCTATGGTATGGGTTGAGGTCAATCAAATCTTTATGTTGCTGACCAGGTTCAACATATTCAATTTGAACACTAACTCCTTTTTCAGCCAGAACAATACGTACCTGATGGCTAAAAATGTCAGTTGGGCTAGAGAACAATGTCATTACCGAACGTTTATTAGGAGCGACAGCCATTAAAACCTCCAAAATACAAAATGGACGAAATGTAATTAAGTATTTAATTACCGATTACCCATTTTAAAATCCCCAGTGTCCGTCTTTCATTTATCCATACTGAAAGCCAACACAACCCTCCCGCACAATAAAGGCGAGAAATCCGAAATAAAAAACAGGCACATATTCTAACAGATTTTGTACAGCTTAGGGGGGAAGCATCGAAAAAATCATAAGTATATTTCAATGACAGGTTAAATCACAAAAAAAATAGTTTTATTAACTAAAAATATACTTATATATGGATTTAAATCCTTGGAGTTGAGTCCATACTTTGGTTATTTAATAATAAATAAATGAACTAAATAACACCCAACTAATAATAATTTTAAATTCTAAACTAAATAATTCTTTTTTCTACAAATTATATCAATTTCTTTTTAATCGCTATATTTAATCAAGTATTACCAATATTAATTAATCAAAAACAACAGACAATAAAAAACCCGCCATAAAGGCGGGTTTTTTCATTAATTTCATGCCCAAAGGGCAATAAATTAACGTTTGGAGAACTGCGGACGACGACGTGCTTTGCGCAGACCCACTTTTTTACGTTCAACAGAACGCGCATCACGGGTAACAAAACCAGCTTTACGCAGATCAGAACGAAGAGTCTCGTCGTAAGCCATCAGTGCACGTGTAATACCGTGACGGATTGCGCCTGCTTGACCTGAAATACCACCACCTTTAACAGTGATGTACAGATCCAGTTTTTCTAACATTTCAACCAGCTCTAACGGCTGACGAACAACCATGCGCGCAGTTTCGCGACCAAAGTATTGTTCCAGTGTACGTTGATTGATTGTGATGTTACCGCTACCCGGCTTAATAAAGACACGAGCAGATGAGCTTTTGCGGCGACCAGTGCCGTAGTATTGATTTTCAGCCATTGCTATAATCCCGATTAAATGTCAAGAACTTGCGGTTGTTGAGCCGCGTGGTTGTGCTCATTACCTGCGTAAACTTTCAGTTTACGGTACATTGCACGACCCAGAGGTCCTTTTGGCAACATGCCTTTAACCGCGATTTCAAGCACACGCTCAGGACTGCGAGCAATCATTTCTTCGAAAGTTGCTTGCTTGATTCCACCTACATGGCCAGTGTGGCGATAGTAGATTTTGTCTTCGCGTTTATTGCCGGTAACAGCAATTTTCTCTGCATTCAGAACGATGATGTAATCACCAGTATCCACGTGCGGAGTGTATTCCGCTTTATGCTTACCGCGTAAACGGCTAGCAATTTCAGTTGCAAGACGGCCTAAAGTTTTGCCATCTGCATCAACAACATACCAGTCGCGTTTTACGGTCTCTGGTTTAGCTGTAAAAGTTTTCATTAAAACTTACCCAATATTGAAGTTACACGTTGGTGAACACTCATGTTCATAAGCTTTCTGAGGTTCACACGACTCTTTGTCCAGTAAACCTACCCCTTCGAGCAGCCTAACTGGCATTAATGCATTATTTTTTGGGAAATAAAAAACAATGCTGTAACGTGGGGTCGCAAGATTATAGAGAAGTCAGCAACAAAAATCGACCCCAAATGCATTTTTTTTACGTTTATTCGAATAAACACCCTAATTTGTACTTAAATTGTGCATTCCAAGGCGTTTGCTCGATAAAATACCAATGGTTTATCGACTTAAGGGTTTGTCCACTTAAGCCAAATGTGGGATTTTAAGGTATTCTTCACTTTGCATTTCTTGTAAACGGGACAAACAACGTTGGTATTCAAACGCCAGTAATTGCCCTTGATAAAGCGATTCCATCGGTACTGCTGCATTAATAATTAATTTAACTTTACGCTCATAAAACTCATCAATTAAGGCCAAAAACCTGCGAGCGGAGTTTTCATCGTTCGTACCCATGGCGGGTACATTATATAACAAGATAGTATGGTAACAGTTCGATAAATAGATATAGTCGTTTTGGCTACGAGGCTCTTCGCAAAGCACCTTAAACTCTATTGCTAAAACCCCTTCCGCGGTACGGATCGCCTGCATTTTGCGGTGATTAACTTCTAACACCGGTGATTGTTCACCTTGCTTCCCGGCCAATTTAACAAAAATGTCATCCAAATGTTGACGATTTTCACTATTAATTGGCGACAAGAATAGGTGAGCTTGAGTTAGAGTCCGTAAGCGATAGTCAATCCCTGCATCGACGTTCATTACATCGCAATACTTTTTAATTTGCTCGATCGCAGGTAAAAAACGAGCACGCTGCAAACCATTACGATACAAATCATCAGGAATAATATTCGAGGTAGCCACTAACGTTATACCCCGAGCAAATAACCCCTCAAGTAAAGTACCTAAAATCATTGCATCAGTAATATCAGAGACAAAAAACTCATCAAAGCACAACACGTCAGTGTGTTTTTTAAACTCATCGGCAATAATATCTAACGGGTTTTCTTGCCCCTGTAACGCCATTAAATCTTCTTGTACTTTTTTCATAAAACGATGAAAATGCAAACGAAGTTTACGTGTTCCTGGTAAACTTTCGTAAAACATATCCATTAGCCATGTTTTTCCACGGCCCACTCCCCCCCACATATATAACCCTTGTACAGGCACTATCGATGTAGTCGGAGCTTTGCCTAATAAGCGGCTAAAACGTTGCTTTAAACCAGAAGGTTTTTCACTAGGAACAATTGAAGGTGCATTAACGAGGTTCTGATAAATTTTATCTAGGCGTTCGACAGCAAGCTTTTGTACGTCATCAGGCTGATAATTCCCATCAGCTAACGCTTGTTGATAACGCATTGTAGGGCTCATTGGTGACATTAACTGAATAATCCTTAAAAATTTCGGTTTTTTTACCGTTATTTGATATACACTGCCTTTATTATAACCAGATTCAGTTATCATTTAACTTTCGGTTAACGAATCGATATAGAGTAAGGAAATTCAACTTAAGATTCTACCTTTAAGTTCTGAATAACTTTAGTTTAGCTAGTTCAAGTTTTGTGGGTTTTCTCATCACTTAATTGTCAAATTACAATATGTTGAAATGCTTTACTTGACGCTTACATGCAACTTGAATTATTTAAGGTATAGTAACGGTAACGACACTTAATTTCTGCGAACATTGAATCTGTGAACATTGAAGTAATGAAGGAGTCAGCATGACCTGGGAGTATGCATTAATAGGATTAATTGTTGGTTTTATCATCGGCGCACTAGTTGTCCGTTATGGTAACCCAAAACTTCGCCAACAAAAAACAGCGCAAGCTGAGTTAGACAAAAAAAGCACTGAACTTGAAGAGTACCGTAAAGAGCTTGTTAGCCATTTTGCTCGCAGCGCAGAACTATTGGATAAAATGGCGCGTGACTACCGTCAACTGTATCAACACATGGCACAAAGTTCGTCTGAATTGATGCCTGATATGCCTGCACAAGATAACCCATTTAACTATCGCTTAACGGAATCTGAGGCAGATAACGACCAAGCACCAGTTAAAATGCCACCAAGAGATTACTCTGATGGCGCATCAGGCTTGTTCCGCCCTCTTGAAGAGAAAGAAAAGTAATTTTCTTCGTTTATCACCAGTAAGTGCCACTTACTGGTGATTTCTTATAACATTCACTGAATTTTATTATTCCACCTGTATCTTCTGCTTTTAAATACTCATTTAATAAATCTGAACAAAATTTCCATCTAAATGTAACTTAATGATTTATTTAGCAACTGTATAGAAGTTAAAGTTTCACTTAAGTTGCATGTAAATAGATGTAAAAGAATGGATATTCGCTACCCGTAAAGGGAACTTTTGCGCATAATCTATAGTCATAGTCTTCAGTAAAATTGAATCTGATACCAACCAATATCTCAACTCATTGTGTTACTCCCAAAAATGTATCCACAGTGAATTGATAATTATTTTTGAGAGAATCGACTAAATTATGAAAAGAAAAAACTTTTTTCTTACCGCTGTAGCAATGAGCCTAGGGTTATCATTAGCCGCTATTCCTGCCGTTAGCAGTGCAGCATTACCCGCTTCATTACCCGTAACAGCACAAAGTCAAAATTTACCAAGCCTAGCCCCAATGCTTGAAAAAGTATTACCCGCAGTGGTCAATATTCATGTATCAGGGACTCGTGTACAAAATCAACAAATCCCTGAAGAGCTAAAATTCTTTTTTGGCCCAAATGTTCCATCACAACAACAAAGCGTACGCCCATTTGAAGGGCTTGGTTCCGGTGTAATTATTGATGCAGAACAAGGGTATATTTTAACTAATAACCATGTAATTGATGGTGCGGACAAAATTCAAATCCAATTAAATGATGGCCGTGAAATCGCGGTAAAATTGATTGGTAAAGACCCACAAACAGATATCGCATTACTGAAAATCACGAATAACAAAGATATTAAAAACTTAACGGCTGTTAGCATTGCAGATTCAGATAAACTACGTGTTGGTGATTTTGCTGTCGCAGTTGGTAACCCATTTGGGTTAGGCCAAACGGCAACTTCAGGGATTATCTCAGCATTAGGTCGTAGTGGATTAAATCTTGAAGGTTTGGAAAACTTTATCCAAACAGATGCCTCAATTAACCGTGGTAACTCAGGTGGTGCATTAGTTAACCTAAATGGTGAGCTAATCGGTATTAATACTGCAATATTAGCCCCTGGTGGCGGTAATATCGGTATCGGTTTTGCTATCCCAAGTAATATGGCTAAAAACCTAAGTGAACAACTGATTAAACATGGGGAAGTTAAACGCGGTATTTTAGGAATTAAAGGTACGGAGATGAACTCCGATATCGCAAAAGCATTTAACATTGATGCACAACGCGGTGCCTTTGTAAGTGAAGTTATTCCTAAATCATCTGCTGCTAAAGCGGGTATTAAATCTGGTGACGTCTTAGTCTCAGTTGATGGTAAACGTATTAACAGTTTCGCTGAGTTGAGAGCTAAAATTGGTACTAGCCAAATAGGTAAAGAAATTACCATTGGCTTAATCCGCTCTGGTAAACCAATTGATGTCAAAGTGGTATTAGAGAACGATGAAGGTACGGCAACTAAAGCAGAAAAACTAAGTGAATCCTTATTAGGTGCAACTATTTCTAATGCAATTATCAGTAATACCAAAGGTGTCCAAGTAGATAGCGTGGCTCCAAAATCACCTGCGGCTGCAATTGGCCTAATGAAAGGTGACTTAATCTTTGGTGTCAATGACTCACGTGTGGAGACCATTGACCAATTCCGTAAAATTATTGACGGTAAGCCACCAGTGCTAGCAATGAAAGTATTGCGTGATGGGGAAACCTTGTATCTATTAATGAAAAATTAATTTATTAAACTCCATCTTAAAATCAATAAAACAGGTACAGTATCACTCTGCTGTGCCTGTTTTTTTATGTTATGCTCAAGGGTACGTTGAAAAAATAACTGAATGTTCGATATTTTATGGTTAAGAAGCTAACTTTATCCGTCATGCTTGGCCTGTTAACTGCATTGATTATTATCGTTGCGGTTCCTTCGTTGCGTCCTCAAGGCTTAGCTGACTTACTGTATGGTAAAACAAATAGCGAACCCGTCAGTTATAATAAAGCTGTGCGCCGTGCGGCTCCAGCTGTAGTGTATGTGTATAGTAGTTCCAAGGGCAGTTTTTCCCAATCTGGTCGTGAACTAAAATCTCTCGGTTCTGGCGTAATCATGAGCCCAAATGGCTATATCATTACGAATAAACATGTTGTTGATAACCCAGACCAAATCCTTGTAGCCTTACAAGATGGCGCTATCTTTGATGCCTTGTTAGTCGGTTCGGATTCATTAACTGACCTCGCTGTGCTTAAGATAGACGCAGACAACCTGCCTGTAATCCCCATTAACACCAAGCGTGTTACCCATGTTGGTGACGTCGTTCTTGCTATTGGTAACCCCTATAATATTGGTCAAACCGTCACCCAAGGTATTATTAGCGCAACTGGCCGTGTAGGGCTAAGCTCAACACGCCGACAAAACTTCCTACAAACTGATGCTTCAATTAATTCAGGTAACTCAGGTGGTGCATTAATCAATACTGAAGGGGAATTAGTTGGTATTAACACGCTTTCATTTACCGCAGGCCAAGGTATTAGCTCTGAAGGGCTAAGTTTTGCTATTCCAACGGCACTAGCGACTAAAATCATGGATAAACTAATCCGTGATGGTCGGGTGATCCGTGGTTACATTGGGATCACCGCCCGCGAACTACCACAAATTAGGTCAAACAATAATAATATCAATCAAATACAAGGTTTACGTGTTTTCCAAGTGGCTCCGAATGGGCCTGCCGCCAAAGCGGGGATTTTGCAAGGTGATATTGTTTTATCCGTTGATGGTAAGCCTGCCATTTCTGCGGCAGAAACCATGGATTTAGTGGCTGAAATTCGCCCCGGAAGTAAAGCCGCAGTACAAATATTACGGGATGGCGAAGTCAAAAATATTGATGTTATTATTGAGGAAATCCCTGAAGGCCAAGCGGGTTAATTTATTCATTCTCTTTGTAATAAAAAAGGTTGTTCCATTCGAAGAACAACCTTTTTTTGGGTTTAACTAAGTCAATAGGTTTACTACCGACCTGTGCTAACAATATGACTAATCGTCAGAATGTACTCGCTGAATATCAGCACCTAAACCACGTAATTTATCTTCAATGTGCTCATAGCCGCGGTCAATATGGTAGATACGGTCAACCGTCGTAGTCCCCTCGGCTATACAACCCGCAATAACTAAACTTGCTGAAGCGCGTAAATCTGTTGCCATCACTTGGGCGCTGGTCAGTTTTTCAACGCCATGACACAACACAGTATTACTTTCAATTTCAGCATGAGCGCCCATTCGGATCAACTCTGGAATATGCATGAAACGGTTTTCAAAAATCGTTTCGGTGATCATCCCTACACCATCAGCAACAAGGTTGAGCAAACTAAATTGTGCCTGCATATCCGTTGGGAAACCTGGGTGTGGTGCTGTACGTAAAGTAACTGCTTTCGGGCGTTTACCTTCCATATCTAAGCTAATCCAGTCATCCCCTAATTCGATTTTCGCACCAGCTTCACGTAATTTAGCTAATACAGCATCAAGTGTATCTGGGCGTGCATTACGACAAATCACTTTCCCACGAGAAACTGCGGCGGCGATTAAAAATGTCCCTGTTTCGATACGATCAGGTAGAACTTGGTAGACACCGCCACCTAAGCGCTTAACCCCCTCAATCACAATACGGTCAGTACCTGCACCTGTAATTTTGGCACCAAGGGTATTAAGAAAATTAGCAGTATCTTCAATTTCTGGCTCACGAGCCGCATTTTCAATCGTTGTCGTACCTTCAGCCAACGTTGCTGCTGTCATAATAGAAACAGTCGCACCCACACTGACTTTGTCCATCACAATGCATGCGCCTTTCAAACGGCCGTCTACTGTTGCTTTTACATAACCATCTTCTAGAACAATATTTGCGCCTAATTGTTCTAAACCAGAGATATGTAAATCAACAGGGCGCGCACCGATAGCACAACCACCTGGTAAAGAAACTTCACCATGACCAAAACGCGCGACTAATGGTGCCAATGCCCAAATAGAAGCACGCATCGTTTTAACCAAATCATAAGGTGCACAATAAGTTGTCACAGTGCTGGCATCGACATACACAGAACCATTACGCTTAACTTTCGTACCAAGCTGATTCAGTAATTTAATGGTGGTATCAATGTCCCTTAAATGAGGGACATTCTGAATTTCTACTGGCTCTTCAGCCAATAAAGCAGCGAACAAGATTGGTAATGCCGCATTTTTTGCGCCAGATATAGTCACCTCACCCTCTAACCGGGTTGGCCCTTTAACTAAAAACTTATCCATTCAAGTGTTCTCGTATGTCGAATTTTACAGGCTGTTCGCTTAGGCTTTGAAATCAAAGACCACTAAGTTTACGATCGCGCTCCCATTGCGCAGGGGTGTACGCTTTAATTGATAAAGCATGAATGCGGTTATCCGCAATATACTCCATCAAAGGCGCATAAATTGCTTGCTGTTGCTTAACACGGCTCATGCCGTCAAACATGTCACCGACGGCAATAACCTGAAAGTGGCTGCCATCACCAGTAACAATAGCCTCATCCAGAGACAGCTTATCCATCAATACTTGCTTAATTTCGTTGGTATCCATAATGACTCAATTTTATTAATTATTTGTGATTTATAATATTACCCTAACTCACCATGTTTCGTTGCCTATATCAAAACATCGTAATCGGAGCAGTCAAGGCAAGACCCTATCCTAAAGGATTAAGCTTAACACTTAAACCAAAGAAAACGCCTCTCGAGCTGAAAAGCACATAGAGGCGCTTATTTTTACATAACTTGACTTAGTTTAGGACATTTAACCTAACTCGCAATCACCGTTTGAACCCCATATAGTTCAATCAATGTTTTCAAGTTCTCACTAATACCAGTAATACTCAGCGAGCGGTTCTTAGCTTGGAACTCGCCTTTTAAACGAACTAGCATCGCAAGACCTGCAGAGTCAACATGTGTTAAACCGGATACATTGATATTACCTATGCTTTCTAGTAATACCGTCTTTTTATCCCAAAACACCATTAAAGAATCGCGGTCTAACGTCCCCGTTAGATGCAATGTCATTTCTGTTTGTTCCCATGCTAACGGGTGGCTCATATTACTTTTTCTCTTCTAAAGTAATCGGGGCTTTTGCGCTAGCTTCTAACTGTTTTGTTAGGCCATCAACGCCTTGCTTACGTAAAATATCACCCCATTCATTTTGTTTGGTGGTGATCATGCTCACGCCTTCTGCAATCATGTCGTACGCTTGCCAGTAACCTGTTTTACTATTTTTACGCCATTGGAAATCTAGACGTACAGGTGGGCGACCATTGGTGTCAACGATTGTTACACGGATAGCAACAATGTTTTTATCCCCGATAGGTTGCTCTGGTGCAATCTGATAAGTTTGCCCATGATACATCGCTAATGCCTGGCCATAAACCTGTTCTAGATAAGCTTCGAATGCTTTGAAGTAAGCTTCACGCTGCGCTGGGGTTGCACCTTTATAGTAGGTGCCTAACACTAAAGCGCCCGCATATTTAATTTGAACATAAGGCAAAAGCTCTTCACGAACAATCGTTCTTAAATACTCAGGATCTTGCTTAATTTTCGGCTGTTCTGCTTTTAATCGATTAAAAGTTTTCGCTGCCGCTTCATCCATTAATTTATAAGGGTTGGTTTGGTCTACCGCCATAGCAAATGGAGCAATAACAAGCATGGCAACCATCATTAAACGTTTAAACATAATTAATTCCTTACTATTCAAAGAGAGCTTCAAATTACTCTGTCGCAGGCTCTGTACCTTGACTATCACCACTCTTATACAAGAACTGTCCGATGAGATCCTCTAGCACCATGGCAGGCTTAGTGTCTTCTAGACGCCCGCCATTTTTCAATATTGCAATACCTAACTCTTCATCATCTGGGCCAATATTCATTGCGATATATTGCTCCCCTAGTAACCCAGAAGTACGAATTGAAAGTGAGCTAGAGTCAGGAATATTGTCGTACTCGCTCAATAAATCAATTTTAACTTCGGGAATATAGTTTTTTTTGTCTAAAGTGATACTGGCAACTCGACCAATAACCACCCCACCGACTTTAATTGGTGAGCCTTCTTTTAAACCTCCAATGTTTTCAAAAGAGGCAGAGATTTGGTAGGTAGATTGGCTCCCAATCGACTTCAAATCAGCAACTTTTAAACACAAAAAAATGATTGCGGCTATCGCCAGCAACATAAAACAACCCACCCATATTTCACTTTTTTTACTTTGCATGACTTAGTTCCCAAACATCAGTGCGGTAAGTACGAAATCCAGTCCTAAAACAGACAATGATGCATGCACAACGGTTCGTGTTGTTGCTTGACTTATCCCTTCAGAAGTGGGGATTGCATCATAGCCATTAAATAGCGCTATCCAAGTTACTGTTAAAGCAAAAACTAAGCTTTTAATCACACAGTTAACCAAATCTAGCCGCCAATCAATTGAGGATTGCATTGACGCCCAGAAAAAACCTTCATCGATACCCTTCCAATCAACCCCAACCAATGCGCCGCCTAAGATACCGACAGCAACAAAAATCAGTGATAACAATGGCATACTAATAAAGCCAGCCCAAAAACGCGGAGCAATGACTCGCCTTAAAGGGTCAACTGCCATCATTTCAAGGCTAGAGATTTGTTCAGTTGCTTTCATTAGACCAATTTCGGCCGTTAATGCTGACCCTGCCCGCCCAGCAAATAATAGAGCTGTCACAACAGGACCAAGTTCACGTAATAGGGAAAGCGCCACCATCATCCCTAAGCTTGCCTCTGCACTAAATGTTGTCAGGACAAGGTAACCTTGTAACCCAAGAACCATTCCAATAAACAAACCTGAAACAGCAACTATCAGTAAAGACTGTACGCCAATGGCATACAATTGTTTCATCAATAATGGCCACTGTTTACGAAACTCTGGTTTGCCAAGTAAAGCGCGAAACAGCATATAACCAGCTCGACCAAACGCAGAAAAAATATCAATCCATCGGCGTCCGAAGGCTGCGATCGCCTTTATTATCATCTTATTTTACCCTAATAAATCAGCCAGATAATCATTGGCGGGAAAACGGAATGGTACCGGACCATCGGCAATACCATCAAGGAATTGCCGCACACGGGGATCTCGATTTTCACGTAATTCATCCCCTGAGCCATGTGCAATAACATGCTGCTGCGCAACAATATATGCTTTATCAGCGATGCTCAACACTTCTGGAACATCATGGGATACAACGACACATGTTACCCCAAGTGCTTGATTAAGCTCATCGATCAGTTTGACTAAAACCCCCATTGTTATCGGGTCTTGCCCCACAAAAGGTTCATCAAACATAATTAAATCAGGATCAAGAGCAATTGCCCGAGCTAAAGCCGCACGTCGCGCCATACCACCAGATAACTCAGACGGCATTAGCTTTGCTGCGCCACGTAACCCGACGGCTTCTAATTTCATCATTACCGTAGTATGAATCAAAGATTCCGATAAATTAGTATGTTCACGCAGTGGAAAAGCGACGTTATTAAATACGTCCATATCCGTAAATAAAGCACCTGACTGGAATAACATGCTCATTTTTTTACGTGATTGGTACAGCTTTGAACGTGACAAACTAGGAATGTTGTCACCATCAAACCAAATTTCACCTTCATTTGGTCTTAATTGACCACCAATCAAGCGCAGCAGTGTGGTTTTACCGATCCCTGATGGCCCCATAATCGCCGTAATTTTCCCACGAGGAACTGTTAGGTTAATATTTTCAAATATTTTCCGACTTCCTCGAGTAAAGGACATGTTCCGAACTTCAATTAAGTTGTCTGTCTGTGCTTGCATTGTTAAATAACTCGTTATACATCGTGCTTGAATATTTTTTATCCGTTCAGATGTTACCGAAAGATAAACTGAAAATCGTCAAATATCACAACCAAATAGAATTTATAGTATTATAGCGTCGAAAATGTGACTTTTAGTGTTACAACTGTATATTTATATAAATGAAACAGGCTATAAACAATAGTATTTACTTATAATCAGTAAAAATTATCAGTAAAAACAGCAGACAGCTCTTAGAATTCCGTAATTTATTGTACTTAAGAATACGCGAATTTACCCATGTTTTTTTGGTCCAAGATGCTATGGGATCTCACTTTACATACCAATTAAACATCGTCTCGCAATGAAATAACAATTAGACGCAAAACTATCCTTAAAGATAGCTTAACAGACAAAATACTTACTGATACTAAGTATTCGTTATACAATTTAATTCCGCTTATCCGATTAACTTAAAAGCTACGCATGGAACTAGAAATGTCAAACTTCGATTTTCAGAAAGTAGGTAAAGAAGTTCTCCATATCGAACACGAAGGTATAAAAAACCTTGAGCAATACATCAATACAGACTTTGACCGCGCTTGCCAGCTTATTTTTGGCTGTGAAGGGAAAGTCGTCGTTATGGGGATGGGAAAATCGGGGCATATTGGCCGTAAAATTGCCGCTACACTCGCAAGTACAGGGACACCTTCGTTTTTTGTTCACCCCGGAGAGGCCAGCCATGGTGACCTCGGGATGATTACCCATAAAGATGTCGTGTTAGCTATTTCCAACTCCGGTGAATCAGGGGAGATTTTAGCTTTACTTCCTGTTTTAAAAAGAATTAAGGTTCCCTTAATCTGTATGACCAACAACCCTGATAGTAATATGGGGAAATATGCTGATGTCCATTTGTGTATAAAAGTGCCACAAGAAGCGTGCCCTCTAGGACTTGCACCAACCACGAGTACGACTGCAACACTGGTCATGGGTGATGCACTCGCGATAGCCCTGTTAACCGCTCGAGGTTTTACAGCTAATGACTTTGCACTTTCTCACCCAGGCGGCGCACTAGGGCGCAAACTTTTACTCTTAGTTCGTGATTTAATGAATACGGGTGATGATATCCCCCATATTCCTAAAAGCGCGTCTTTGCGTGAGGCTTTAGTCGAAATTACACGCAAAAAACTTGGAATGACCGTTATTTGTGATGACAACATGAATATTGAAGGCATTTTCACTGATGGGGATTTACGCCGTATATTTGATATGGGTATTGACTTAAATAATGCTAAAATTGCCGACTTGATGACCCCTGGAGGTATCCGCGTTTCTCCAAATCTGTTGGCTGTTGAAGCCCTTAATTTAATGCAATCTAAACATGTTACATCTTTATTAGTTGCCGATGGTAATCAATTAGTGGGTGTGCTACATATGCATGATTTGCTTCAAGCGGGTGTTGTATAACATAAGGAAATACAATGAGTTCGGGAAATATAGAAACCTGCTATGGCCCTGTTGCCAACGCCATACTCACAAAAGCAGCAAAAGTGAAATTACTGATCTGCGATGTGGATGGTGTAATGTCTGATGGTTTGATTTATATGGGAAATAATGGCGAAGAGCTTAAAGCTTTTAATGTTCGTGATGGCTATGGTATCCGCTGCCTATTAACATCAAATATTGAAGTTGCCATTATCACAGGTAGAAAAGCCAAACTCCTTGAAGATAGAGCACAAACACTAGGCATTACATATCTTTACCAAGGGCAAAGCGATAAGCTTTTGGCGTATCAGCAACTGTTAGATACACTACAACTATCAGATGAACAAATAGCTTATATTGGGGACGATCTGATCGACTGGCCAGTTATGGCAAAAGTAGGCTTATCTGTCGCCGTAGCGGATGCACATCCGTTGTTACTGCCAAAAGCTGATTACATCACCCGACTTGGTGGTGGCAAAGGTGCAGTCCGCGAACTTTGTGACCTTATTCTTCTTTCTCAAGGTAAATTGGAAGAAGTGAAAGGTTTATCAATATAACGAATAGATTAAATTCATGAGCAATGCGAAGAAGTGGTTAATCATTATTTTATCCTTGATTGCATTAGGGCTTATTGGCTGGAACTTAGCCGGTAATGATGCTATTAACCCAGAGGATAAAGTAATTAATGATGGGCAACCTAATTATCAAACTGATGATTCGGTGACTTTTGTCTATAATCCAGCGGGAAATTTAGCTTATAAGCTCGTATCAGATAAAATAGATAACTACACTGAAGGGAAAATCACTTGGTTTTCAAAACCTGTTTTAACCACTTATAACGAGGCAGGTCAGCCTACATGGACGGTCAAAGCCTTCAAAGCCAGATTAACAAACGATAGAATTCTCTATCTATATAGTGATGTTCAGGTCGATAGCTTAACTAAAGAGTCACAGATCCAACGAATTACAACTGAAAGTGCAGTTGTCAATTTGACAACACAAGACGTTTCATCTGACGATAAAGTGACCATTATTGGACACGGTCTAAATTCAACGGGCTTGAAAATGAAGGGGAACCTCCGTACAAGAACGGCTGAATTAATCGAAGATGTAAAAACTCATTATGTGTTACAACCAGAAGAGCATTAAAATGAATCAAGTAACTAAGAAGCGTTTTATTCAAGGGGCTGTTGCCAGTGCAATGTTAGCTCTTAGCCTACCTGCGGTAGCACTGAAAAGCGATACACAGCAGCCAATGACGATTAATTCGGTCAAACAATCTCTTGATTTAGAAAAAAACGTCACCACCTTTACAGATGACGTGATCATTAAACAAGGCTCAATTGATATTCGAGCCAATAAAGTGGTTGTGACTCGTCCAAGCAGTGACTCTGATAAAATAATTGTTGAAGCGTTTGGTAGCCCAGTCACGTTTTATCAATTACAAGATGATGGTAAACCAATTAAAGGGCATGCAAGTAAGGCACGCTATGAGGTTGATAAGCAGCTCGTTACACTAACGGGTAATGCATACCTCGAGCAGTTAGATAGCAATATCCAAGGTGATAAAATCACCTATTTGGTGCCGACGCAACAAATGGAAGCATTTAGTGATAAGGGCAAACGCGTAACAACTGTGTTACTCCCAGCACAATTGCAAGAAAAAGGCCCAGCGGCGAAAAATTCATCAGCAACTACGAGTAAGAGTAAATAATCGTTATGGCGACACTAACCGCGGAAAATCTGGCAAAAGCCTATAAAAAACGCAAGGTTGTTGAAGATGTAAGCCTTGAAGTTAAATCAGGCGAAATTGTTGGCTTACTAGGGCCAAATGGTGCTGGTAAAACAACAACCTTTTATATGGTGGTCGGCATTGTTCAGCGGGATGCAGGCAAAATTTTGATTGATGGCGAAGACATCAGCCTCCTACCGCTACATGAACGTGCGCGTCGCGGTATTGGCTACCTTCCTCAGGAAGCCTCTATTTTCCGTCGCCTAAGCGTTTATGATAACCTGATGGCTGTATTAGAGATCCGCGAAGATTTGAATTCACAGCAACGTAAACAGCGAGCTGAAGAACTGATGGAAGAATTCAGTATCACCCATCTTCGTGACAGCCTAGGGCAGTCTCTATCAGGAGGTGAGCGCCGTCGTGTAGAAATAGCGCGTGCACTGGCAGCGAACCCCAAATTTATTTTATTAGATGAACCCTTCGCTGGGGTTGACCCAATTTCAGTGCTCGATATCAAAAAGATTATTCAGCACTTAAGGGATTATGGCCTTGGCGTTCTAATTACAGACCATAACGTACGCGAAACATTAGATGTCTGCGAAAGAGCTTACATTGTGAGCCAAGGGCACCTAATTGCTCATGGTACGCCAACCATGATCTTAGAAAATGAACAAGTGAAACGGGTATACTTAGGTGAAGGTTTCCGGTTATAAATTACGTGTCAGCTTTCTTTTTCAAGGAGAATAAAACACTTTCATGAAGCAAAGTTTGCAGCTTAGAGTTAGTCAACAACTTGCAATGACACCCCAATTGCAGCAGGCTATTCGCCTGTTGCAACTGTCTACACTTGAGCTGCAACAAGAAATCCAACTAGCGTTAGAAACTAACCCGCTTCTTGAACAAGAAGAATTAAATTCTGAAACCGAATCTATTGAATCTCTGAGTGATAATACTGACAGCAGTGAACTTGATACCAAAGACGCACTTGAAAACCAAGACATGCCTAATGAGCTTCCTTTGGATGCTGATTGGGATGAAATCTACACAGCGGGTACGCCTTCAGGCACCACTAATGATTACAGTTATGATGAATTACCTGTTTATCAAGGTGAAACCACACAGACTTTACAAGATTACCTAATATGGCAGTCTGAGCTGACGCCCTTTACTGATACAGACCGTGCGATAGCCACCTCAATTATTGATTCAATTGATGATTCAGGTTATCTCACCACTACAATTTCTGATATACATGAAGGAATTGCTAACCCTGAAATTAGCTTAGAAGAAGTTGTCGCTGTTTTAAAACGAATTCAACATTTCGACCCATTAGGCGTCGCCGCTCAAGATTTAAAAGAATGTTTACTGATTCAGCTTTCGTTATACCCCAAAGAAACCAACGGGCTACAAGAAGCCAAACTAATTATTAGCAACCACATTGATTTGCTTGCAAATCGTGACTTTAGGCAACTCAGTAAATTAACGCGTCTAAAAGAAGATGCGTTAAAAACCGCCATCGATTTGATCTTAACGCTTAACCCTAAACCAGGCCAATCCATTAATACTGGGGAATCAGAATACGTAATTCCTGATGTTTTAGTGAAAAAAATAGCAGGACACTGGCAAGTTGAGCTAAATACAGATAGCATCCCTAAACTGAGTATTAATAATCATTATGCTTCTATGGCTAATAATTCAGCGAATGAGGATGACACACAGTATATTCGTAGCCATCTTCAAGAAGCAAAATGGTTAATAAAAAGCCTAGAAAGCCGTCATGAAACACTATTAAAAGTGGCGACTTGTATTGTGGAACAGCAACAAGAATTCTTTGAGCTGGGTGAAGAGTATATGAAACCAATGATATTGGCTGATATTGCCTATCAGGTCGATATGCACGAATCAACCATCTCTCGAGTGACAACTCAAAAGTTTCTCCATAGCCCGCGAGGCATTTTTGAGTTGAAATATTTTTTCTCCAGCCATGTCAGTACGGATACAGGTGGCGAAGCCTCCTCAACCGCAATTCGAGCGTTGGTGAAAAAATTGGTTGCTGCAGAAAACCCTGCAAAACCATTGAGTGACAGTAAATTGACGAGTATGCTGGCCGAACAAGGCATTCAAGTGGCTCGTAGAACTGTCGCTAAGTATCGTGAATCGTTATCTATTCCGCCCTCAAACCAGCGTAAACAACTGGTTTAATTGATAAAATAAGGAAGGTTGTATGGAATTTCAGATTACTGGACACAATATTGAAGTTACTCCAGCATTGCGCGAAACTGTTGAGAAAAAACTCAAAAAATTAGAGCAATTGTTTGATCGTATTAATAGTATCCAAGTTGTCTTGAAAGTTGAAAAGGTTCAGCAAATTGCTGAAGCAACCGTGCAAGTCAATGGAGCGGATCTCCATGCATCAGCGGAAGAAAACGACATGTACGCAGCTATCGACTTACTTGTCGATAAACTGTCGCGCCAATTAACTAAGCACAAAGAAAAACTGAGACAACACTAATACATTTATCCGGCTAGCAACTGAGCCGATGAATGTTTCGAACCAGATGGTGGCATACACCATCTGGTTTTGTAGTCCTAAGTGAACAATAAAATGAATAGTGATATAGAAATCCAGTTAAGCGTTGTTTTATCATCAGCCTGTACACGTAATAATGTTGTGTGCACGAGTAAAAAAAGAGCCTTAGAAATTATTAGTGAGCTGGCTGCCGTTGAATTGGAATTACCTGAAAATACGGTATTTGAAGCATTATTAACCAGAGAAAAAGTAGGAACGACAGGTATTGGCGGTGGAATTGCCATTCCTCATGGAAAGCTAAGCGAAGGTGATAGCGCACGCGCTGTCGGTGTATTTTTACACTTAGAGGAACCAATTGCTTTTGATGCAATTGATAATCAACCTGTAGACCTGCTTTTCGCGTTACTGGTGCCATCTGACCAATGTAAAACGCACCTACATACATTGTCACTTATCGCTAAAAAACTAGCAGATAAAACATTGTGCAAGCGCTTACGCAGCGCACAAAGCGATGATGAGCTATACAGTATAATTATAGAGTAAATGATAAATTATGTTTCTTGTCATAGCTAAATGATATTATTATGATTTCTAATGTAGAAATGGCAAGATACCGCTTATCAAGAAACACATCATTAGGAAACAAAAGGGAGTAAGCTCATGGTGCTGATGATTGTCAGCGGCCGTTCCGGTTCGGGAAAATCCGTTGCCTTACGTGCGCTGGAAGATATGGGTTTCTATTGTGTGGATAACCTACCGGTTGTATTACTACCGGAGCTAGCTAATTCATTGGCTGATCGTAATATTTCAGCAGCAGTGAGCATTGACGTGCGTAATATGCCCGACAATCCAGAAATCTTCGAAGAGGCTATTGATAAACTACCATCAAGCTTCTCTCCTCAGCTATTGTTTCTGGATGCCGATCGCAACACTCTTATTCGCCGTTACAGTGATACTCGCAGGTTGCATCCTCTTTCGAGTAAAAACCTTTCTCTTGAAAGCGCGATAGATGAAGAAAATGAATTGCTAGAGCCACTGCGCTCTCGTGCAGACTTAGTTATTGATACCTCTGAGATGTCAGTTCATGAGTTAGCTGAGATGCTAAGAACACGTTTAATGGGCAAACGTGAGCGTGAGCTAACCATGGTGTTTGAGTCTTTTGGCTTCAAGCACGGTATTCCTATCGATGCTGACTATGTGTTTGACGTGCGCTTTTTACCAAACCCACACTGGGACCCCAAATTGCGCCCAATGACAGGTCTTGACCGCCCTGTTGCCGCATTTTTAGATAGGCATACTGAAGTGCATAACTTTATTTATCAGACTCGTAGCTACTTGGAGTTATGGTTACCTATGCTCGAAACCAATAACCGCAGTTATTTGACCGTGGCGATTGGCTGTACGGGCGGTAAGCACCGTTCTGTTTATGTTGCAGAGCAACTTGCCGATTATTTCCGTTCCCGTGGCAAAAATGTACAATCTCGCCACAGAACACTGGAAAAACGTAAATAAATGGCAGTAAAAGCCACTATTACACTAAAAAATCGGCTCGGTATGCATGCAAGGCCGGCTATGTTACTCTATGATTTAGTTAAACAATTTAACTCAAAGGTTATTTTGCGTAATAATAGCCAAATTGAGGCTGAGGCCGATAGCGTTATTGCGATGTTGATGTTAGACTCGGAACAAGGTAGTAAGATTGATATTGAGGTTAGCGGCCCCGATGAAAATCAGGCTTTATCCGCAATTATTAACCTGTTCGAAAGCGGGTTTGATGAAATTTGAGAAACAATAGTCAAGCTAAGCTGTAACAATAAAATTTCAATCTGCGTATTTTTACAAAGGCAGGCTTAGAGATCGTGATCGCGATCTCTTCCCTTTAAAGCGTATAGCGCCTAATATTTTAAACAAATTTATTTACAGCGACACCCCCTACCTTTTGGGTGGGGGGTGTTTGCTTTGTACGTCTCTATTGGAGTGTGGTATGACAAAGCCAACAATTATTATCAATGATTTAGATGCTGAACGCTTGGATGCACTGATGGAACAGCCGGCTTATGCGGGCACACCTGTTGCAGAAGCACTCAATGATGAACTTGACCGTGCGGATATTCTTAGCCCACAAGAAATCCCAGCAGATGTCGTCACAATGAACAGTACCGTTCGCTTTTTAGATTTAATCAGTAATGAAGAGCATACGCGTACACTCGTTTACCCGGCTTCCTTAAAAGATAGCGCTGAACAATTATCAGTAATGGCGCCTATCGGTGCTGCACTGTTAGGTTTACATGTTAATGATGAAATCAGCTGGGAATTACCTAACGGCGTGCAAACTCGAGTTCGAGTACTAGAAATCGTTTATCAGCCAGAAGCAGCCGGTGAATTTCATCGTTAATGTTTATGGCAATAGAATTAAGGGGAGTTTAGCGGAACACACTGTTGGCTAAAGCCTCTGACCTATTCAAGCACTCATCTGAGTGCTTTTTTTGTACTGACTACTTTGCAGAGCAAGTTACACTTGTAACCCCCCTTTCCTACTTTAACCACTAAACCTATATAGCTAAACAGTGATAAAAATAGGCGCTGAGAATAGCGACTGCAATATGACACGCTGATGCTATTCAAATAATAAATTTAAAATCAACTAATTAACAGAATTCTTTATACTAAAATAAAACGCCTAATAAAATATATTAGGCGTTTTATTGTCAAACCGTTAGTAATAAGAGGCGTGTTACTCCCCAGCAATGCTCATTTCGGGGATCAAGACTGAACCACACTGAATATTGCTACGAGTTTCGATATCATCCGCAATAGTCACCATATTTGCCCACATATCTTTTAGATTACCGGCGATAGTGATCTCGCTTACAGGATATTGGATTTCCCCATTTTCTACCCAAAAACCTGAAGCACCACGCGAATAATCACCGGTAATGCCGCTCACACCTTGCCCCATTAACTCGGTCACGATTAAGCCTGTCCCCATTTGCTTGAGTAGCCCATCAAAAGAAAGACCTTGCCCTGCTATGCGCCAGTTATGAATTCCCCCCGCATGCCCGGTACTTTGTAAGCCCAGTTTTCTTGCTGAATAGCTAGTCAGCAACCAAGTTTGCAGAACGCCATCTTCCACAATATTGCGCTCAACGGTGCGTACCCCTTCACTATCAAATGGCGAAGAGGCTAACCCACCAATTAAATGCGGCTGCTCATTAATGGTTAACCAACTAGGCAGAATCTGCTTTCCTAGGCTGTCTAACAAAAATGACGACTTACGATAAATGCTACTGCCACTAATCGCCCCAACGAGGTGACCAAATAACCCTGTGGCGACTTCTGCAGCAAAAATCACGGGAGCCTTCATTGTTGGTAATTTTCTTGGTGATAAACGTGACAATGTGCGACGGGCGCATTCTTGACCTACCCATTCAGGGGATTGCAGTGCATCTATGCTACGGCCAATCGTATAAGCGTAATCCCGTTCCATCTGACCATTTTGTTCCGCAATTACACAGCTAGACATCGAATAACGGCTCGAACAATAGCTTTGCAGCATACCATGGGAATTACCAAATACACGGACACCGTAGTGACCATTAAAACTTCCACCTTCGGTATTTACAATGCGCGAGTCTGCATTTAGCGCTGACATTTCTGCCACAGAGGCTAAGCGAATAGCTTCTTCAGGTGAAAATTCAGTAGCTTGAAATAGCTTGAGATCAGGTGCATCAAAGGCCAATAATGACTTTTCAGCAGGCCCCGCACATAAATCTTCCGAGGTAAAACTTGCGATATCAATTGCTGCCTGTACGGTACGCTCAATCGCTTCAGGGCTTAAATCGGTTGAAGACGCGCTCCCTTTGCGTTGTTGATGATAAACGGTGATCCCTAATGCGCCATCACTGTTAAATTCAACATTTTCAACTTCACCTTGACGAGTGCTTACACTGATCCCTGTACTTTTATTCACTGCCACTTCAGCAGCATCGCAACGTGTTTGTGCAAATTCTAATGCGCGTGCGACCGCTTCTTCGAGTTTTTTACGTTGTTCAGTGACTTGTTCAGTTATACTCATGCAATTAATCCAATAATGTGGGGAAAAGTGATTTTCTACCCTAACAAGCAAATGCTAGGTAGTCATAAAGGGGTTTTCCCAGTTACAATAGATAATAGTCAAATGTTAACACTCACAACGCAGTAAATCATGCTAATTACTCGTAATTACATTACTGTGTTTGGTAAAAAGGAAAATTGATATGGCCAAACAGCCTGATGACTGGCTGGATGATATCCCAGCGCCGCAAGACGAAGAAGAAGAGGAGATCATTTGGGTCAGTAAAAGCGAAATCAAACGCGATGCTGAGATCCTCAAAAAACTGGGTGCTGAGCTAGTCGATTTAAGTAAAAGCGAATTAGAGCGCATCCCATTAGATACTCAACTCCTTGAAGCAATTGAGCTTGCTCAAAAAATTAAGCGTGAGGGACGCCGCCGTCAATTACAACTTATTGGCAAATTACTGCGTTCACGAGAAGTTGAGCCGATTACCGAGGCGCTAGATAAACTTAAAAATCGTCATAACCAGCAGATCGTGATCTTACATAAAATAGAAGATCTACGCACCCGCTTGTTAGAAGGCGGTGATGAAGTGATTGAAGATGTTGTTGCGCTTTTCCCGAGTACTGATAGGCAACAACTGCGTGCATTAGTCCGTAATGCTAAAAAAGAACGCGAAACCAATAAACCACCAAAAGCGTTTCGCCAAATATTTCAATATTTGAAAGAGCAATCTGAAATTTCTTAACCCCTTTTCCCCTAGGCTACCTTATAGCTAGGGGAAATTAAGCAATAGTCTGAAAGTCCCTTCCTTGCTATTGATAGCGTGCCGAATGCCACGTATTATCCCCCTGTTAGTCATACTCTGACCCGTATTATCGCGGCTGCTGAACCACGATAAATAATGAGGAAGATATGGATAATACCCGAGATAGAGCATGGCGCAGAGCCAAAGCTCGCATCAATAAATCACGTGATCAACTTAACGCACGCTTAGTTGACTGTTATACCCCAGAAAAAAACTGGAAACAAATGTACGGTCGAAGTGAAAAAATGGTCCGTGCAGCTCAACTAGGCATGGCTTACCCGCAAGTTAGTCGTAGCCAACTTGTACGTAACAGCCTTGAAGAGATACAAAATAACCAGTGAATATTCTATTCATTTGCAGTAAAAATCAATGGCGTAGTCCAACCGCTGAACAGATCTGGCGCAACCATGAGAGTTGGGTCACCCGTTCAGCGGGAACAAGCCGTAATGCAAGGTGCCCTGTAAATGCGGATTTGATCCGCTGGGCAGATGTGATTTTTGTCATGGAACAAAAACATAAAAACCGCTTACAAGCTGATTTTTCACGCTTACTTGAATACAAGCCACTTCATATTCTTGATATCCCTGACAATTATCAATATATGGACCCTGAATTGGTTCAAATATTACAAGACACTGTTCCGAGCTATCTTTCTTAGTAGCGTAAACTTAGCCAATTATTTTTTTGCAAGTTTTGCACTATTTCAACAATATATTATGAATATAATCAATGAAATGGTTGATATTATGAAAAAATGGTTGTCCTCAATTTTTGGCCAAAAACAATCTGGTTACCCATGTGTATGGGATACAAATAAGCCGTCGATTTACCAACAATTACTCCCGTGGCAAGAGCAACTTTCTCCCTTACCTGAATCCCTCTCTGAACTTCCTAATACACCAAGTGTGGATGATAACCAAGTTCGCTGGGCAAATGGGGCAGAAGATGGGGTATTAGGGCATCATGGCGGCTTCGGTAACAGTGAAACCGATATACATGAACTCTATTCGCTATTAAAGGCAGCTGTTGAAAAAGGGGATAAACCTTCTGTTAATCAATTTTATCAATATGTGGCTCAAAACACGCCAATTTCTTATATTGATGATTTAATTGAGCTTATCGTCAAGAAACAAGACTTGCCTGCCGCTAAATTAGCCGAATTTACCGACTGGCTGTTACACAATAGCCCCGATAAAAATACAGTGAAGCTGGCGATTGCCTTTTGTGTATTTTTTCCTAGCCACGAGCGGCTAAACACGCTGTATACCCTTGCAGCACACGATGAATTTACCCTTTATGCTATCTTTCCCATTCACACCATCATTGAGTCACCTGAAGAATATGAAGTAATGTGGATAAAAATGGCTAAGCGAGTTGAAGGTTGGGGACGAGTGCAGCTTATTGAACGCCTGCCCGAACAGTTAAGTGAAGAAACGCGGCAGTGGATACTCACTGACGGTTATATGAATCAGGTAATGATTGAATACACAGCTTGGCAATGTGCGACTTACTGTCACCTTGCAGATGAACTTGAGACATTGAGCAATATAACATTGCTAACCGCGGCGACTCATATCATCCAAGCTCTACTCGATGGTGGTCCAGCCCGTGATATCCATGATTATGAAGATGCACCACGCTGCTGCTTAAATTATTTACAGCAAGTCAAAAAGCATGATTATTCATTAGAATACTATTTTACTATTCAAGGAATTCTTGAGTTCTTCCAAAAACATAATAACCAATATGACAACAGTTCTGACATTATTTCATTAGCACAATTAATTTTAGATAATCCATATTGGGATACCTTAATCAATCATGGCCTAAACAGTCATGACAGTTCACTATTTCGCCAAGCCACTTATGTTGCAAAGTCACGCAAACAAGACGTTTTTCCATACCTCTATGAAAAACAATATACTCAACCAGAAAGCAATCTATGGTATGAGTTAATGCAAACTGATGATATTGAAAAAGTTAAGCAAGTAGCTGCACTCGCTGAAGAGCAGTTTGTTTTAGATGAAATTGCTACAGGCCCTCGTGATGACTTAGGAATTGGGTCCAACTACCTGCCACACGGTCAACTGGATTTTATTCTACAAGAACTGCATCGCTTTCCAGGTATTGGCTTCCCACTCATTCAGTGCGCTTTGCAAAGCCCCGTTGTACGTAACCGTAATATGGCGTTAAAGGCTTTATTCAGTTGGAAAAGAGAAACATGGCCGGAAGGTTTAGAGGCATTTTTAGCTAATTGCTACGAGGTTGAACCAAATCAGGAAACTAAACAACGATTTGATTCATTGCTAAAAGGCTTGCCATTTGATGACACCTAATTAGGTTAGCAAAGCAAGCACAACACCGTCTGCTTTGCTTTCCCTTTAGCTGAAATGGCGTTTGATTGTCTCTAATAGCGTTGGAAACTTTGTATAACCTTCCCTATCAAGGAAATGGCCTGCATTTTGCTCAAAAATCACCTGCGTTTTTAACAGTTCCGCCAGCGCTTTTGATGACTGAGGTGACACTATTTCATCATTGGTTGATATGATTGAAACACGTTTATCAGCCACACCAATCAATGAAGCGTAATTGAGCGGGCTGGTAGTATGACTGCGCAGTTCAGGAAGCGTCTGCTGCTCTTCATCAAAACCCGACACTAAAATATAGCCGGCAACAGCTTGGTTTTGGCTATCAATAAATTGTAATGCCGTCACACAACCAAGGCTATGACCAATAAAGATAGTATTCTCATCAATATCAAAAGGTAAGCTTTGCAATTTTTGCTGCCATTTTAGCGGATCAGGTGATAATGGCTCAGGCATAGCAGGAACATGAACAAAAGCGCCCAAATTTTCAAGTTCAGATTTTAGCCACGGAAACCAATTCTTTTTAGGTGAAGCAGTATAACCATGCACAATAACAAATTTTTTGTTTTGCAGTGGTAATGGTGTTGATGTGAAATCACTCATTCTAAAATCCCTATCAACTCAGTTATCTTACTTAAACTTTACCATGAGTAATGGGTAGATCAGTTAGAGCTTTTTGTTATATCTAAAGCAAAAATAAACTCTTCTTCCCACATATCTTGCGCATCATTCATAACGTCAATAATGTCTGAAAATTGAATACGCTGTTCAGATGTCATATGTGAAAATGTAATCGTTACAGGTAATTCAATACCTGCGGAAACCATGTCCCATAAGGCATCAAGGTTATATCCAAACCAATCTGGTAACGAAAATTGCTGGGCAAACTGATGATAAAAATCGTCAAATGTATTAATGTGCCTAAAGTCAAAACTGACATTTTTACTCATCATTCGCCCCTTGTCTTATTTTACTTGTTTAAAGCTTTTATAATGATCTTGGGTGATAAAAATCATCCCATCTGAAGAGTATAACAAACGGTCAGCCCCTCTATGCCCACAACGGTAATTAATATCGGCTTCAAACCACTGGCGTTCTTGTGCAATAGGTAACCTTTTCTCACGATTAGAAAAACGATCTCCCCCGATTGCCCTGCCGGGTAGAACCTCGCAGAGATTACCTTTTTTCGCATTCCACCCTGCTTCACGAGCCTGTTTCTTCGTCATATAAAAGGCTGGAAGCTTTTGGTATTTTTCCATAAAACTGACTACATTATCTTGCGCAGTGAGTTTATCGATGGTTTGCGGAGCTTCCTTTGGCGTTATCGCTTCACGAGAAGGCGGGTTATTTTGAGTCGCCGGTGGTTCCGGTGCCGTTTTGTCCCCGCCATTAAAATAGAGGCTAATCACAATCAAAATAGCCATTAACACTACGGATAAAAGACGTTTATTCATAACACCTCTGTTATTTTGTGCTTTGCAAAGACACAATCGCCCCAGTCACAATAGCGTCACTAGGGCGAACAAAGCCTATTTTATATTATAGTCCTGAAAAATTACGCGGTACCACCAACGGTAAGTTTATCCAGTTTTAATGTGGGTTGACCGACACCAACAGGGACACTTTGCCCTTCTTTACCGCAAACCCCGACACCTTTATCAAGGGCTAAGTCATTACCGACCATTGAGATTTGTTGCATAGCCTCAACACCAGAGCCAATTAATGTCGCCCCTTTCACTGGAGAAGTAATTTTCCCATTTTCAATCAGATAAGCTTCTGATGTAGAAAATACAAATTTACCCGAGGTAATATCCACCTGACCACCACCAAAGTTCGGTGCATAGATACCTTTGTCAACACTCGCAATAATTTCTTCAGGTGTTGAAGACCCCGCTAACATATAGGTGTTAGTCATTCGAGGCATTGGTAAGTGCGCATAAGACTCACGACGTGCATTGCCCGTTGGAGAGACTCCCATCAGGCGTGCATTCAGTTTATCTTGAATATAATTACGCAAAATACCATTTTCTATTAGAACATTATACTGACCCGGTACACCTTCGTCATCGATTGCAAGAGAGCCACGACGACCAACAAGAGTGCCATCATCTACAACAGTACACAGTGACGACGCCACCTGCTCACCAATTTGGCCAGAAAAAACAGAGGTACCACGGCGATTAAAGTCACCTTCTAAGCCATGCCCTACCGCTTCGTGCAGTAAGACACCCGGCCAGCCAGCGCCAAGAACAACAGGCATCATACCCGCTGGTGCGGCAACCGCAGATAAATTCACCAAGGCCATACGCACAGCTTCGCGTGCATATTGCTCAGCAACAACTTGCCCTTGATGGATCTCCAAGAAGTACTCATAGCCATAACGGCCACCACCACCACTTGCGCCACGCTCACGTTTACCATCATGCTCAACAAGTACACTGACCGATAAACGAACTAGCGGGCGAATATCTGCTGCCAGTGTACCGTCTGTTGCAGCCACCAGCACTTGCTCATAAACCCCCGTTAAACTTGCATTGACTTCAATTACACGAGGATCTTCTGCACGAGCGACCTGATCTACACGGTGCAACAAATCAATTTTTTGCTCTCGAGATAGGCTCTGTAGCGGGTCGGTCACTGAATACAGTTTTTTATACTCAACACCCGTTAAAATTTGTGATTTGCCAGAGCCCTGTTCATTGACAATGCTGCGTGCCGCTTTCGCACTTTGTGCCAGCGCTTGCAGTGAAATTTGGTCAGCGTAAGCAAAACCTGTTTTTTCACCACTCACTGCTCTGACTCCAACACCTTGGTCAATATTGTAAGAGCCATCTTTAATGATCCTATCTTCAAGAACCCACGACTCATGGAAACTTGACTGGAAGAAGAGATCTGCGTAATCCAGATGGCGTTCAGATAACATCCCTAAGATGTCATACAGATTTTCTTGTTCAAGGCGATTGGCGGCCAGCAAATGTTCGCTGACAGAAACTAAACTCATATTCGTTACTCTTTGGTTTCTTTTTTAATTAATGATGTCAGTTGCGGCCTAAAGCGGTTATGTTTTACCACTCTGATTTGCTCACGCATGACACCTAAGCTGTCCGTTTTTATATTCAAGACGGTAGATGCGACCGCATCCACATTCTTTTTGATAACTTTACCCCAACCATCGACTGCGAGGCTATGCCCCCATGTGCGACGTGTACCATGAACCCCAACTTGGGCTGGCGCTAGAATGTAGCACTGGTTTTCAATCGCACGAGCACGTAACAGAGGTTCCCAATGCGCCTGACCGGTATAACGAGTAAATGCCGCTGGAACTGAAATAATTTCAGCGCCTTGCTCACGTAACGCTTGGAACAAACCAGGGAAACGCAAATCATAACAAATCGTCATGCCAAGGCGACCCACCGGGGTATCAACAACCGTAATATGTTCGCCACGTTGATAAATTACGGATTCGTTATAATTACCTTGCTCATCTTCAATATTCACGTCAAACATATGAATTTTATCGTAGCGTGCTTTAATATTTCCTTCGGAATCAAATAATAAACTACTGCTGGTAATACGCTCAGGGTCTTCACGGCTAATCAATGGCATAGACCCAACTAAAATCCAAACATTATAACGCTTAGCCATTGCAATGACGGCATCTTGAAGCGGGCCTTTCCCCTGAACTTCAGCTTGTTTACGGTAAGCCGCTGCATCTGCAAATAATAATGCATTCTCAGGTGTCAGTACTAACTTAACAGTGTCAGGTAACTGTTTGATTTGTTGCTCTATTTGTGCCAAATTGTGTTTAGTATTATTTCCGCTACATAACTGCAAAAGTGCAACATTACCATTTTTCATTACTCTTGAGTCTCCTTCAGTTGGCGTAATACTTCATCAATTTTTGGCTCGTCCAAGCTACCTGTCACGCGATAACGAATAACAGAAACTTTACTCCATAATGGACCGAGCACTTTTGTCGCTGCGAAAACAGCAGCGCCTGCAAAAGGGTTTAACACAAATGCGGTTGCTACACCTACTGTAGCAGAAATTTCAGGAGTGATGACCGCATCTAAGTTAATTTGCCGTTTAACGAGGTTGATTTCCCCACTCAGCGCAATATCTGCAACCAACCCATCAACATAAGTATTTTTGGATGCCATCACACCATTATGAATAGTGGCATCACCTTTAATAGAGTCAAAATTAAAGTCATCACTGAACGTATCGCGAAAATCGAGTTGTAACTTACGCAATAACGCATCAAAACTCACTAGACGTAGAATTTGCCCAGCTCGACCTCCGCCCATTTGTGCTATTGCACCTTTACCTAATTTCGCTGACAACTTACCATTTAAGGTAGCAATATCCGGTGACCATGGAAGGTTCGCCCAGTCTAAATCGAATTGTATGGTATAAGGTGATTCAATAATGGGCACTAATATCCCGAAATAGGCTGCTGTTTCATCAAATGCGGCCCCCGTCAGAGAACCCGCGATTTCTGTTTTATTACCGTTCTGACTGTGCCAAATTGCATCTAATTTTAACTGTGTCGCACTATTATTTAATGTACCACCCGTTAAGCGTAGTGAGTGCCCCATAGGCTGAATATTGGCGCTGATTTCCCCCAATTTCTGCCCTGCAACCCAGCACTCTTTACAATTAAAGTGCAATTGTGGCCATTGGCTAAAATCAAACTGAGCAGGCCCCGCTAAGCTATCTTGATTACCTGCAAGTGAACTTGGGTTGTAATACAAATAATCAATAGCGACCTGCCATGGTTGATTAGCAAAAATTTGTAGTGACCCTTTTAAATTTTCGCTATCAATGTTGACTTGCTGCTCTGCACGCTGCAAATCATAGGTAAAATTGACATTTTTCCAATCTTGCCCGCCAAGGTTAATTGTTGGAATATGGATATCAAGTGATTCAGGTAAACGGATACTCATATCCCCTTGGCCGCTATTAGATGACATTAATAGCCCTGCAAGGCTCTGCCAATTCTCATCGGTCATAGGCGGTAAATCCACCGCAAAAACTGACTGTTTTGGTAGCTCTGGGAGCTTATTTTGCCATGGTGCAACATGCGCTTTTAATAACTTTAATGGCTCATCACCCAAACTCCACAGCGTGTTAAAACCAAGACGCTTGCCAATATCACCACCTACCGTCAATTGCTCTGTTGTTCCTTTAGCTTGTACATTTATTTCCCCAAGCTCAGCCAGTAATTGGTTATTCAATGCAGGTAACTGGCTTTTGAGTTGTTTTAAGCCCGCGGTGACATCAATTTGTAAACCGACCTGTTGTTTCGCCGACTCGGGTATTGTGATAGCAACATGGCTTTTCCAATCACTATTACCAGAAACCCGTTGTTTTATTTCCTCAGGTAGCATTGATAACTTATTCAGTGCCCAATTCCCCGCAATATCAACGTTTACCTGATAATCTTTAGCCCCGTCTGATGTGTTAAAATCTACGGAAATAGGTTGACCAAACCACTGCCCCTGAAGTTTCTCACCTCGTAAGTCACCATTATTAAAGACGAAACTTCCTGTGAGAGAAGAAATTGTGCTATCAATCGGCTGAATGAATAAATCATTTTTATTAAGGTTAACGCTTCCTGTTGCTACAACATCTTTCCCGGCCACCAGTGGGATAGATAGCCCCAACTGGCCATTCACCGTACCACCTATTTGTAACTCTTCTAGAGTGTCACCAATTGAGTGCTTCATCGGCGTATGGGTAAAATATTGTTGGATTTGTTTTCCAGTTCCACTGACATCAGCATTGATATACAGCATTTCTTTCGTGTAATCAGGGATATTGGCATCAAGGTTAGTTGCAGTCGCATCGGCGAGTTTGACGCTTGGCACATGCATGAATAACCCAGCACGCCTAAAGTCCAAGTCGATATCTAAATCCAATAAGGCTGGCCATTCATGATCGTACTCAAACGTTGCATCACGTAACGGGACATAAACTTGGAATTGACCATCATTATTATCATAAGGGAAATTTGCTGGGTCACCTTTATACACTAAGGTTGCATTATCCACCTTTCCTGCAATAACCGCCTTTGTTAGGTAATCAGCAACATCTTGCCCCATCAGTTTTTGTGGAAAATAACGCCATGCGTCTCCCGCATCATCCAAACGTAAGCCAGCTAAAATAGCTAAATCTGCATAATTCCCTTTCTTCGCTTTGGCATAACGAAACTCCCCGTTTGCCCAAAGTGATTTGGCTTGTACATCTAAAGATGGGCTCCAGAGCTTAAATTCACTGTCATTATCCAACCAATAAAGCTGCCCATTAGCCATTTTTATCTCAAAAGGAGCTTTAAATTCGTCACGATAATCCACCTGACTATCTTGTAAGCTAACTGAGGCTCCCCCACTTTGCATGCTACCCGCTAAGACACCCGAAAAATGATTAATCGAAGGAAGCGCTTTCCATTTTTTCCAGCTAACATCCTGCCAATCCATACTAATTTGCATGAGTTCTGGCATATTCTGTGTGAGATCAAGGGCAAACTCACTGACGACACCCGTTGGTTGGCGATGCTGCCAATCCTGTACCATCTCGGGCGTTAGAAATGAAAAAGTGGGTAATACTTCACTTAAGCGTTCTAATTCAATATTTTTTGCTCGTATACGCCAGTGGTCGTTATCCTGATATTTTTTTGAAGCGGGTAAATACAAAACAGAAACATTACCTTGCGGCCAAATATATTCATTGGTTTTCAACGTATCAAGTTCAGGGATATTAAATAGCCAGCCATTCCCCTGCCTTTTCATGCGTAGCAATAAATCATTCACTTGCAGGTTTTGCGATAAACTGCCGGTTCCCCAGTTAGCTTCCCCTTGACGCAATTGAACTAGCCCACTTTCAATTTGCTGGTTTTTCAAGCTAATCCATGAAGAGAGGCTAAAGTTAGCATCTCGTAATGACGTGTTTTCTCGTAGCCAGCGACTAAGCCAAGGTTGCATATCAATATTATCGGCTTGCAGGTAAAAAATACCGTCACTTAAGACACCGTTTTTATCCGATACGTCTAATTTAACTTGCAAATAACCATGTTGTTTATTGATTGTTTCGAGGCTGACAAAACCTTGAGCCCTATGACGTTCATTTTCATTTAGCCAAGAGAGTTCAGGTAAAATTAAGGTGGTTTTTTGCCCTGAGGGCGTGAGAAAAGTTAACTGACTTTCTTTTAAGATAAAGTGGTCGAATTGACGTAAAAACAATTCTTCAATGCTGTCTAATGACTCCCCCTCAGAGGAACCTTCGAAATTAAAAGGGACTTTATAATCGACATTGAGCTGATAGAAGGTTAAATCACGAAAGCGCCAACGCAACGATAATATTGAACTCCAAATATCTAATTCGACGTCAATCACGCTCGCGGTTATATCTGTGGTTTCATTTTGTAATTCCACATTAGATAACATGAAGGTTGGGCCAAAATACTGCCAAGCCCCTTCAATTTTGCCAATTTGCACTGTGACATCATTATTTTTTTCAATGTAAGCAATGATATCTTGGCGGTAGCTATCAATATTCGGCAAGAGGAAACGCAAGCCTGTCAGCACTAGTGCGCACAGCAATAAGATAACCGCAGTGGTTACTAGTACTACACGTGGTAGTCGTTTCACTCATTTCTCCTTCAAACAATAATGCTACATCATGACAACATCAAAACGTTCCTGACTGTATAGTGGTTCAATCTGGACTTTAACCTGCTTACCAACAAAAATTTCAACTTCGGCAAGTGCGTGAGATTCGTCCCCTTTAAGTACATCCACAACCGCTTGAGATGCATAAACAAGGAACCTATCTGCATCGATAGTGCGATGAACTCGAACTATTTCCCGTAAAATTTCATAGCACACAGTTTCTACTGACTTAACTGTACCTCGACCTTGGCAAGTTGGGCAATCATCACACAAAACATGTTCAAGGCTCTCTCTTGTCCGTTTACGCGTCATTTCGACTAAACCAAGCTGAGAAAAGCCATTAATGGTCGTTTTAACTTTATCTTTAACCAGTGCTTGTTCTAATGATGCTAACACACGGCGGCGATGTTCTGGATCAACCATATCGATAAAATCGATAATAATTATACCACCAAGGTTTCGTAAACGAAGTTGCCTTGCTATTGCTTGAGTAGCTTCAATATTAGTATTGAAAATGGTTTCTTCTAGGTTACGATGCCCAACAAACGCCCCAGTATTAATATCAATGGTCGTCATCGCTTCAGTTTGATCGATAATTAAATAACCACCTGATTTTAACTCGACCTTTCTATCCATCGCGCGTTGGATTTCATTTTCGACATCAAACAAATCAAAAATGGGTTGATTTCCCTGATAGAGTTCCAATTTTGCCGTCATTTCAGGTACGTATTCTGCAATAAACTCTTGTAATTGAGTATAAGTCAAACGGGAATCAACGCGAATACGATCAAGATGAGCACCTGCAAAATCACGAATAATACGAAAAGCGAGAGCCAGTTCACCGTAGATTTTAGTCCGAGTAACATTACGTTTTTTACGCTCAATCACTTTAGCCCAAAGCCGTTTTAGGAAGGCGGCATCTTGTTTAACTTCTTCCTCGCCCACCCCTTCCGCTGCGGTACGGATAATAAAACCGCCATTTTCATCACAATATTGAGAAACGCACTGTTTTAGCCGTTCTCTTTCTTCTTCACTTTCAATGCGTTGTGAAACACCAACATGGGATGCCCCAGGCATAAAAACCAAATAGCGCGATGGCAATGTAATATCTGTCGTCAAACGAGCCCCCTTGGTTCCTAGAGGGTCCTTAACAACTTGGACAATCAAGTCCTGCCCTTGTTTTACTAATTCAGCAATGTCTCTGACATGAAAGTTTTTTTGCTCATCGCCAGCAATACATTCAGTGTGCGGCATAATATCAGAGGCATGCAAAAAGGCAGCTTTATCTAGACCAATATCAACAAAGGCCGCCTGCATACCGGGTAACACGCGGCTCACACGGCCTTTGTAAATATTCCCTACTAGCCCTCTTTTGGCTTCCCGTTCAACATGTATTTCTTGTAAGATCCCACCATCAATATAAGCAACACGCGTTTCAGATGGTGTAATATTTACTAATAGTTCCGCAGTCATGACTTCCCCTTACCATCACCTAACGCTAAAAATCGCTGAATGAGTTCATCTGTTTCAACCAGTGGTAAACCAACAACTCCATGGTAACTACCGTTAATTTTCCGTATAAAACGCCCACCAATTCCTTGTATTGCATATGCTCCCGCCTTATCCATAGGCTCGCCTGACTGTATATAATCCCGTATTTCAAGTAAAGATAACTCGCGAAAGGTCACATCTGTCACAATCAGTGACTGTATAGTCTGTTGGCGGTTAGATAATGCGATACCCGTCATTACTTGGTGTGTTTTCCCCGATAGCGCGCTTAGCATGGCTTCCGCATGTTTGTTATCTTGAGGTTTTTCCAATATTTCCCCATCAAGCACCACAATCGTATCTGCACCTAATACCGGACAATCTTCAGGGGCAATTGCAACACCAGCCAATGATTTATCGCGCGCAAGGCGTTGGACATAATCTTGAGGGGACTCACCCTGCTGCCACTGTTCTTCTACCTCTGGGCGTAAAACCTCAAAGGTATAGTTAAGTTGCTGAACTAGTTCACGCCTACGGGGTGAGCCAGACGCAAGATAAATTAAATTCATAAACTGTATTCCCTGTCAGAACGGATACCTAAAGCCTTAACACACTGAAAATTGTCGGCGAATTTTTCGTAGAAGCAAAAATAGCCATGGCCACAGAATACCATTCACTAGGCTATTCCAGAATACTTGTGGGTGAAATAATACTTGTGAAGACAGAAACTCAGCCCAAAAAACAGCTAAATCCTGAATGACTGTCAGTAACATAATCACTAAAGCTTGCTGCCACAGAGCCATATTACGCAATAACTGGTGCTTATAAGCAACAAGATAGCAAATTATACTAAAAGAAAGGGCATGAACCCCCAGAGCAGAACCTTGAATGGAATCAACGATAATTCCCAAAATAAAACTTGTGCCTACGCTAACACGATGCGGCAATGCCATGACCCAATAAGTGAGGATCAATAATAACCATGTAGGGCGGTAAAAACTTAGTTGTTCAGGCCAAGGCATGACTTGCAAAATTAAGGCAATAAAAAAAGATAACCAAATGATGGCTCGCCCGTTACCACGATACTCATCCATTCTATTTTCCCCTCCTCACCATACTCAATTCCCCTCTCTATGGTTCTGATACTGGAGACATTGACGGCGGCAGTGGAGGCCCCTGAATTTCACTTGGATTAGGTAATACTTGAGGCAGTACTTTCATTAAGCGTTCATTAGCCGCACGATATACCTCTGACGGCTTTAACGGAGTTTTAGGGTCGTTATCATTTCCCCATAAAAGGAGCAGATAACGTAAACGTTGTAGTTCTGCACTCGGCTTGGCACTAATAATCGTATAAGCGCGTTGTGTATCGTGTTTAACCGCAGAAACAACGGCAACTGGGTAACCTTCAGGGAAACGCCCCCCTAACCCAGAAGTCACTAATACATCCCCTATGCGAATATCGGTATTTTCAGGTAATGGCTCTAATTGTATGTCATCCGTACAACCAGACCCAGCAGCAATAACACGCACATCATTTCGTAGTACTTGTACGGGCAATGCATGAGTTGTATCACAAATGAGTAAAACACGACTATTGAAGTTACTGACGCCGACAACTTGGCCTACAACACCTTTATCACTAATAACAGGCTGCCCTTCGTAAACCCCTTCGTTACTGCCTTTATCTATCACAACTTGGTCGCGATATGGTGTATTCGCCCCTGAGATAACTTGCGTTACCATCATGTGTTCATCTTGACGAAGTGGCGAACCTAGCAACTCTCTTAAACGTGCATTTTCTTGTTTAAGTTGCTCTAGTAAAAGATTATCCGCTTTTTTCAGCAACAATTCTTGACGTAATGCCCTGTTTTCAAACTGTAATTGTTCGCGAGAGGTGAAACTTTCAGAGATGTTATCCAAAAATTGACGTGGCCCATTTGCTAAAAAATAGAATGGGCTAACCGCCGTGTCTAAGTAAGTACGGATTTTATTGAAAGGCTCAAATCGATGGTCAATCACCACCAGCACAAGTGCAATGATTACCGCAAAAATAATGCGTAACTGTAGGGATGGACCTCGCCTAAAAATTGGCTTCATGTGTGGCTAAGTTTCGCTAATGTCAGAGGATCAAAAATAGTCAAAGCAGCTAGGGTTTACTAGCTGCTTATAGCTGGCCATTTAGTCTTCGCTAAACAGGTCACCACCGTGCATATCGATCATTTCTAATGCTTTCCCGCCACCACGAGCGACGCAAGTTAGCGGATCTTCTGCAACAATAACTGGGATACCAGTCTCTTCCATCAATAAGCGATCTAAATTACGAAGCAGCGCGCCACCACCAGTTAATACCATACCGCGCTCTGAGATATCAGATGCTAGTTCAGGTGGGCACTGTTCAAGCGCTAGCATTACCGCGCTGACAATCCCAGTCAGTGGCTCTTGTAATGCTTCTAAAATTTCATTTGAATTCATTTTGAAACCACGAGGTACGCCCTCTGCAAGGTTACGACCACGGACTTCAATTTCATAAACTTCATCCGTTGGGAATGCAGAGCCAATCCCGTGTTTAATACGTTCTGCGGTTGCCTCACCAATCAGTGAACCGTAATTACGGCGCACATAGTTAATGATGGACTCATCAAAACGGTCACCACCAATACGTACTGAAGATGAATAAACAACACCATTTAAAGAAATAACCGCCACTTCAGTGGTACCACCACCGATATCAACAACCATAGAACCCGTTGCTTCAGATACAGGTAAACCTGCGCCAATTGCTGCTGCCATTGGTTCTTCAATTAAGAATACTTCACGTGCCCCTGCACTCAGTGCGGATTCACGGATAGCTTTACGTTCAACTTGCGTTGCCCCAACTGGTACACAAACTAATACTCGTGGACTTGGACGTAAAAAACTGTTGCTATGAACTTGTTTGATGAAGTGTTGTAACATTTTTTCTGTCAGGAAGAAGTCGGCGATTACGCCATCTTTCATTGGTCTGATTGCAGAAATATTACCAGGTGTACGTCCCAGCATCTGCTTGGCTTCACCACCGACCGCCGCAACACTTTTTGGCGAACCGGAGCGGTCTTGACGAATAGCAACTACAGAGGGTTCATTTAATTTGACGCCTTGTCCTTTAACATAAATAAGGGTATTGGCCGTACCCAAGTCAATAGACAAGTCATTAGAAAACATGCCACGAAATTTTTTAAACATAATGAAAGAGTTATCCTGCAAGCTGGGGACGAATATAAACCCGTCTACTCTACCAACCACTTGAAGCTGCCTCAAGGCGTTAATGGGCGACTTCTAAAAATATGGTTAATTCATCTATTATCACGTACTGTACTGTACATGCTTCTCATCAAAACGAAGCAGATAAAAGCCCCAAAAATAGATATTTATTTTACTTTTTCCATCATTAGATGAAATTACGTAAAAAACCTATTCTTTGGCTGTTATATACTCCATTGTTTGTATTCCCAGTGTGACAAGTAATTATAACTACAAGTTCAAATAATATTGATATCTTTTTATTATTGCTACTCACTGGTTATTTTCACTACAAATTAGATGAATTTCACGAGTGTTAGCTCTATTATCTACCAAAAATAAGGCAAATTTGTATCAGTACGCAAAATGAATTAGTCGCGATGCGTTATTTTGCATGATAAAAGCCTATGTATGCCAGAAAAAAATAAATTTTTACAAAATAATTACATTATTAATAGCTTAAGAACCGTTATTACGTCAATGAAATACCGTTAAATTTTCGGCATTTTTACATGACATATTTAATCATTTTACTAGGAGTGAACGATGAAAGCTCTCGTCCTAAATCAAGCAGATGAAAAAATTGTCGCAAATATTCAATCTCTGACAACAGAAATGCTGCCAGCCGGAGACATTATAGTCGATATTCACTGGTCAACGTTAAATTATAAAGATGCTTTGGCCATTTGTGGGAAAGCAGGCGTAGTACGCCAGTATCCGATGGTCCCTGGTATTGATTTTTCAGGGGTAGTCCACCACAGTGAAGACCCAAGGTTTCAAGTTGGTCAGCATGTGTTATTAACAGGGTGGGGAGTCGGTGAAACCCATTGGGGCGGGTTAGCCTCCCAAGCGAGAGTTCCTGCGAAGTATTTAACCCCATTACCTGAAAATTTATCCTTGAAGCAAGCCATGATCATTGGTACGGCAGGCTTCACTGCCATGCTATGTGTTAATGCGTTAGAAGAAGCAGGCATCACTCCAGATAAAGGCGAAGTGATTGTTAGTGGGGCAAGTGGTGGCGTAGGGAGCACTGCCGTGCAATTACTCTCCCTTTTAGGCTATGACGTTGTCGCAATTTCAGGGCGCGAAGAGAATAACGCTTACTTGCAAAGCTTAGGGGCTAAAAGGGTATTACCTCGCAGCGATTTCACCCACGCGGCCAAACCATTAGATAAACAACTGTGGGCTGGCGCTATTGATACTGTAGGCGGGGAATTGCTAGCCAATCTTCTTGCTCAAACCAATTACAACGGGGCAGTAGCAGCTTGTGGTTTAGCCGGTGGGTTTAACTTACCAACCAGTGTGATGCCTTTTATCTTACGTAATGTGCGTTTACAAGGCGTTGATTCTGTTTACTACCCAGCGGCAAACCGCCCTAAAGTGTGGGAACGGCTTTCTCAAATACTGCCAGCCTCATTCTATGAGCACGTCAGTTCAGAGATTAAACTGGAAGATTCTGCTGAATTTGCACAAAAACTCTTAAAAAATGAAGTAACAGGGCGTACCCTTGTCAATCTACGCACCTAATCACAAATTTGCTGCGGTATTCTCCAAAAATAAGGATTACCGCACAATTCACAAAATAAATTCGGGTAATTTCTCTGATAAGACCAGTATTTTGCTGCTAAATGCCACGAAATAATTATAATGGCTCCCCTTGTCAGCCAAAAAAACATTTATTTTTATGATAAATGATGACAAACCCTCAACATCGGGTTATGTTGTCGGGCTATTGATATATCGTCGGAGTTAGCAGCATAATGACAGAAGATATTCACATTTTGCTCCTGAATGGGCCAAACCTGAACCTGCTAGGAACGCGTGAGCCAGGTACCTATGGCAGCAAAACCCTATCAGACATTGTTTCCAAACTGACGCAGGAAGCCAATGAGTTAGGGGTAAAATTGAGCCATTTTCAGTCAAATGCAGAACATGAGTTAATCGATAAAATTCATGCTTCCCGCAATGATGTTGATTTTATTCTAATCAACCCGGCTGCATTCACACATACCAGTGTAGCTCTGCGTGATGCGTTACTGGCAGTTTGTCTTCCATTTATCGAGATCCATATCTCGAATGTGCATGCCAGAGAACCATTTCGCCAACATTCTTATTTATCCGACCAAGCTGTCGGTGTAATTTGTGGTCTAGGCGCGGATGGCTACAGTTTTGCTTTGCAGGCTGCAGTTAACCGTGTGCGTCTAATTAATTCAATCCAAATATAAGAGTACGGAATCATATCCATGGATATTCGTAAAATTAAAAAGCTGATCGAGCTGGTCGAAGAGTCTGGCATTTCTGAACTGGAAATTTCTGAAGGTGAAGAGTCAGTACGTATCAGCCGCATTTCTGCCGCTTCTCAGGCTATGGCAGCACCGCAACAATATTACTCAGCACCTGTCGCACAACAGCCTGCATTAGCAAATGCTGTTGCTCCATCAGAAGCAATGGCTGCACCAGCGGCTCCAGCTGCAGTTGCAGGTCACCAAGTCCGTTCACCAATGGTAGGGACTTTCTACCGTGCACCAAGCCCAGAAGCACAACCGTTTGTTGAAGTTGGCCAAACTGTCAGCGTTGGTGATCCTCTTTGCATCGTTGAAGCGATGAAAATGATGAACCAAATAGAAGCAGATAAAGCAGGCGTAGTTAAAGCTATTCTGCTGCAAAACGGTGATGCAGTAGAATTTGACGAGCCACTAGTTGTTATCGAATAACGAGGCGTCTCCATGCTGGAAAAAATTGTTATCGCTAACCGTGGGGAAATCGCACTACGTATTTTGCGTGCCTGTAAAGAACTTGGCATCAAAACTGTAGCGGTTCACTCAACGGCTGATAGCGATCTAAAACACGTGTTGCTGGCTGATGAAACCATTTGTATCGGTCCTGCAGCATCCGCGAAAAGTTACTTAAATATCCCTGCGATTATTTCAGCAGCGGAAATTTCAGGCGCGCAAGCGATCCATCCGGGATATGGTTTCTTGGCTGAAAACGCTGATTTCGCAGAACAAGTTGAAAACTCAGGCTTTATTTTTATCGGTCCAAAAGCTGAAACCATCCGCCTAATGGGCGACAAAGTTTCTGCTATTAACGCGATGAAAAAAGCAGGTGTTCCTTGCGTTCCGGGTTCAGATGGCCCGCTAGGCAATGATGCAGAAAAGAATAAATCCATCGCAAAACGTATTGGCTACCCTGTAATCATCAAAGCATCAGGTGGTGGTGGTGGTCGTGGTATGCGTGTGGTTCGTAACGAAAAAGATTTAGAATCATCGATTAACCTCACACGCGCAGAAGCCAAATCTGCATTCAATAATGACATGGTTTACATGGAAAAATTCCTTGAAAACCCACGTCATATTGAAATTCAAGTGATGGCGGATGGTCAGGGTCACGCTGTTTACTTAGCAGAGCGTGATTGTTCAATGCAACGCCGTCACCAAAAAGTGGTAGAAGAAGCTCCAGCACCAGGTATCACGCCTGAAATTCGCCGTAATATCGGTGAGCGCTGTGCAAATGCATGTATTGAAATTGGTTATCGCGGTGCGGGTACCTTCGAATTCTTATTCGAAAACGGTGAATTCTATTTCATCGAGATGAATACCCGTATTCAAGTTGAACATCCAGTTACTGAAATGATTACTGGTGTCGACTTAATTAAAGAACAGTTACGTGTCGCATCTGGTTTACCGCTATCTGTAAAACAAGAAGACATTATTGTTCACGGTCATGCTGTTGAGTGCCGTATTAACGCTGAAGACCCGAATACATTCATTCCAAGTCCAGGTAAAATCACCCGTTTCCACTCTCCTGGTGGTTTTGGTGTGCGTTGGGAGTCGCATATTTACGCAGGTTATACTGTACCTCCTTATTACGACTCAATGATTGGTAAATTAATTACTTACGGTGAAACTCGTGAAATTGCCATTTCTCGTATGAAAAATGCATTAAACGAGCTGATCGTCGATGGTATTAAAACCAATATTGAATTGCACCAGATGATTATGAATGATGAAAACTTCCAAAAAGGTGGGACTAATATCCACTATCTGGAGAAAAAACTGGGTATTTCTGAATAATTTTTTGAAATAGCCCGTTTTATTTATCGTCAAAAAATACCGCGAAGCTCAGCTGCGCGGTATTTTTTATTGAATTTAATTAATATGGCGAATTGGGATTGTATTTTCGATAGGTGCAGCACGCTGGAATAAGTGTAAATTATCCATCACCGAGGCTGGGGGGCGACGAAAACGTAGCTCATTCGCCATATATTGCATATAGGGGTCAATGTGGCTAAAAATTGCCTTATAACCCTCACATAAATGATTATGCCATTTATTCTCAACTTTTTCTGTCCTATGCTTTGGGCATCCCCCATGACAAGCAAACTTAAATTCACATTTTTGGCACAATGAAGAAAGGTTGAGTTTTTGTTGGCCAAAACGTTGCTGCTGCTTACTATAAACTAGCTTATTGAGAGGCTTACTTAATAAATTACCCAGTTTAAATTCGGGATAGACAAAATGGTCGCAACTATAAATATCCCCATTTTGCTCAGCCACTAAACCGTATCCACACGCCGGCTGCATAACACAAAAACTAGGCATATCACCAGACCAAGCCGCAAGCGAGTTATCAAACAACTGGACAAAGACCTTCCCAACATCTTTTCTTACCCAAATATCAAAGACTTTATTAATAAAATCACCGTATTGCTTCCCTGTTATTGACCATGAGGTTAGCGTTTTCTCTCCCGCTTCTTGTGGGTAGCTCAAATGTTGAAATTTACTATTGTTCATTTCATATTCGACAACAGGAATAAACTGCAGGTAATTAGCTTGAAGTTCTTCGGTAATAAAACGGTAGATTTCTTCTGGGTATTTTGCCGTCTCATTATTAATCACCGTCAAAATATTAAAATCAATTTGATACTCTTTGAGTAGGCGAATTGCATTGATAACTTTATCAAAAACCGAATTACCTGAATTGGATTTTCGATAAATATCATGTAGCCATTGTGGGCCATCAAGGGAAATTCCGACTAAGAAATGATGTTCTTTTAAAAACTTAGCCCATTCAGCGGTTAACAATACCCCATTTGTTTGTATGCTATTGTAGATTTGCTTTCCTTTTCCATACCGCTTTTGGTATTGGATCACTCGTTGGAAAAAATCCATCCCCGCCATTAACGGTTCACCCCCTTGCCAAGTAAAATCAATTTCATGGCTTGGTGATAATTCAATGTACTGACGAATATATTCACGTAATGTATTGTCGTCCATACATTTTAATTTTTTACTATTAAAATCAGTTTGGTGTTCTTTTTCTAGATAAAAGCAGTAATCACACTTTAAATTGCACTGATAACTTGTTGGCTTAGCCATTATGTGAAACGCTTTTTTCATAGTAACCTCTTAAGTTTTGGCAACGGACATCTTAGCTGCCATTCACTTTATACTCGTAATAGTTGCTTAAATAACTACCTTCCATATATAAAATGGCTTCATTATCTTTGTTGTAGTCAATACGGCAACGAGAAAATATGGGGGTTTTCTCATCGATATCTAATAATTCCATTTCTTGTTTTGTTGGAACAAGTGCTGATAATTTTTCAGTATAATGGTTTGAATTTAGCCCTTTGGATTCTAAAAAAAGATAAATAGACTCTTCTAAATCCTCTGCTGTAATGCTTTCAATACAAGGTGGAAAATAAAAACAATTGTATTGAATCGGTTTATTTCCTTTTGTAATAACCCTTTCCACTTTGGTCAGGACTGAGCCTTCCGGCAATTTCATAATTTCACTGATATCTTTATTTGCCGCAACTTTGTTTATCGAAATAATATTACGTTTTACTCTTTGTGTTGCAGCCCCCAATACTTGGGTATGGATTGTTGCATAGGCTTTTTTAGAATTTCGAATAACAAGAGTGCCAACCCCTCGAGATCGCTTTACATACCCTTCTTTTTCTAATTCCGAAAGTGCCCTTCTTGCCGTGATCCTGCTGATCCCAAACATTTCTTGAAATTCAGCTTCTGTCGGAAAAGTATCGTTTTTCCTATATTCACCTTTATTTAGCTTATCGACTAAAATATCATACACTTGCGCGTATAACGGTTTTGAATGCGTACTATAATCTAGTTGTTTTTTCATATATTAATCACAATTACCCGATGTTAGCCCACCGGGTAATGCTCTTATTTATTTTAATCGCATTTCCAGAACTACCCGGTATAAAAGCTCATTATGGTTTTCTACTGGAAAATTATCAATAATGAAATCAACTAGCTGTTTTTGTGTTAACCCACCTTCTAATTGTTTGATAAACCTGTCCTTTATCGTCTTTAAATGACGGGTTTCGATATATTGTAATAATGACATCGCACCATATTTAACTTCCTGCGTGAGCGGATATTGGTCAAATACAGTTTTCGCTGCTCCAGCCTGCTTATGCTCTTGTTCAATTTGCTCAAGGGAAACAGGTTGCTCTTTCGATAAACCATAACGAGCATACAACTCTTCAGGAGCATCATTTTGTAACATCATTAAACGAATATTTTCGAGTAAACGCTGTTCTATTGCCACATTGAGGATTGGTGACGTTTGTGCCGGGTCTTGCTTAACATGGTATAAGCGATGTCCAAAACGGTCTGAGTCTGTTGTCATCACACTCGTTGCAGGGATTTTTAATACTGAGCAACCTTGTGTGAAATCAAACCCCTCATATAACTCTGTTCCTTGTAACTCTTTAGGCGTAAACCGCCGGTTTATACGTGTTGGCATCAAAGTATAATCATGAAGCCCCTCGGTTCCTTGAACAACAGGAGAGCGCATATAAACATACTCACCATCTGTGATATTAATCTGACAGCCATGGTAGCCAAACAGCGCATATTCGCGAATAGGTTCATCTTTAGCAAGCCCAGCTAATATGCTTTTTCCTTGCATATTTTTAGGGATTGGTGCATTAAAATAATCAAGTAACGTAGCCGGTATATCAATAGTTTGAGCCAACATCTGCCTTGATACCCCATTGGTATCCAAATCAGGGTGGCAAATAAAAAATGGTGTATTCGCGATTTCGTTATAAAGTGGCATGATATTTTTCCCCCACCAATCATGTTCACCTAATAAGAAACCGTGATCCGTATTTACAATTAATAGCGTATCTTCCCATAAATTGTATTTATCAAATATATCAAGAACCTGACCAACATATGCATCGACCATCGTTACTAGTGCTTGATAAAAACCACGGATCACTTTTTGCCTAGACTCATCCTCAGTGACAAAATAATACGGCGGCCAGCCATCAAAATGAGCATTGGATAAACCATAAAGTTGTAGGTATTTTTCAGGTACATAAAACGGTTCATGAGGATCAAAACACTCGAGCTGTAAAAACCAATTATCATCCGAGTGATTAGTTTCAATAAATTCAATACCGTGACTAATTGTTTGTACCAGTGGATGATCTTTTTCATCCTGCATATATTGCTGATTAATCAGGTGCTGGGTACGACTGGCTATTTTACGCTGTTTATTTTCATCAGGTTCACCTGATTCATAATGAACAACTGGCTTATTCACAACACCTTTCCAGTTATCCCCCTCTTGCCCCCGAATAAATTCATATGTTGAGAAACGCGAGTGGTAGGTTGCACCGCCATCTCGCCAGTAATGTTTGTGATCCGTAACTAAATGAGTATGAATACCTTGTTTTTTCAGTATTTCAGGCATCGACTCATCAAATGGCTCAATCGGGCCCCAGCTACGATGAAGGAAATTATATCTCCCGGTATGCAATTCTCTCCTTGCAGGCATACAAGGCATACTGCCAACATAAAAATTATCAAACTTCAGTGCGCGTTTACGTAATCGCTCAAAATTAGGAGTAATGGTTGTTTGGCAGCCATAAGCCGACAACATATGTTTATTCAATGAATCAAACATTAACATTACAGCTTTCATTGTTATTTCCTTTTTACTGGTACTTTCTGATACGTCCAACAACATAAGTCAATACGAAAGCAATACTCGCACCGACTAACCAACTAAAAATGTATTGGAGATATTTACCATCCGCTATCAGTGGTAGTGCGGATAGCCCTGCGGCTCCGACCCCATTGGCTGTTACATCCAATAAGACGATCATCATTCCCCCAAAACCAGCACCTATCGATCCTGTGATAAATGCAAAGCCTGCTGGGATGTTTACCCCAAAGATAGTCGGTTCACCTACGGCTAAAATACTGGTCGGGATAGCCCCTTTAGCGACACGTTTCATTACCGGATCTTTTGTCATTATCAAGACGGCAATTGCAGCGCCGACCATACCGGAATTACTCATGATTTGAATCGCAAATAACTGCGAACTTCCTGTTGCTTGAATTAATTCTAAATGGATAGGAATTAACCCTTGGTGTAAACCAAGAGAAATTAAAAATGGGAATAAAGAAGATAAGATAAAACCAGCCGCTAAGCCACCATGCTGTAAAATTCCGGACAATGAGCCTAAAATACCATTAGATACAACGCCAGCTACTGGCATAATACCAAATAGCAAAAGCGCAGTCATAATGATGATTGTCAACGTTGGGGTTGCAATAACATCTATCATACTCGGGATATAGCGGCGTAATCGCTTTTCTAACCAACAGCTAATCCAAACCGCAAAAATAACCCCAATTAACCCACCTTGTCCCGGAGTTAGTCCCAAAATAGCAACTTGAGGCGCAATCGTAATTGCCCCTAAAATCCCCCCTAAGATTTCAGTTCCCTTAAACTCTTTAGCAGCAAAAATACCGGTGAATACAGCTAGTAAGCTAAACAAGCCGCTCGCAATAATCCCCATAATAGTACTTATTTCTAACAACCCTTGTTGTTGCAAAACCACTTGGGCTGCTGACATATTAGCGGTTGCTTGAATTCCCTGAGCTAGCGCCTCGGCATGTGCCGAGTTAACAATAATGTTATTGATCCCCATTAAAGTACCAGCAGCAATTAAGCCGGGTAATAATGGAACAAAAATATTCGCTATACTTCTTAGCACGGCTTTAACTGGCGTTTTTTTCTTCGCTTTATTTCTAGCGATTTCAGCTTTAGCTAATACATCGCTTTCAGGTTTATCATCCTGCAATACAGTGCTTTCAGAGTCCCCGTTAGATAGTAGTTGATTAATTGCGTCAGCAATATTGTTACATTTTCCCGGTCCGACAATCACTTGCAATGTTTCATCACTCACCACTCCTAGCACGCCAGGTAGTGCTTTCAAACCTGCAATATCCGCCTTTTCTTCATTTTTTAATGTCATTCTCACTCGAGTCATACAATTTGTGACGTGAATGAAATTTTCAGAACCGCCTGATAATTCTATAATTTTTTTTGATATTTTATCGAGATCCATAGATCCTCTCTTACGGTATAGTAAGGCAAAATGCTTTGTTATATTGTTATAACATTTAGATTAATATATCATCAGAAAAAGAAAGCCCACACTTGCATTAATGTTTTGTGATTTTCTTCTCACTTTTTCTAAAAAAGATAGGAATTCCAATGACGATAAAAAAAGAAAACTGGAAAATACTTGGGAAAGCGCCGGATTACCGATTCACATTAGCTAACGAAAGAACATTTTTAGCCTGGATTAGAACAGCGTTGGCTTTTTTAGCTGGTGCAATTGCCATCGAACAACTATTTCAATCTATCGAATTTCCATGGATAAAAATGGCACTGGCATTAGTGCTCGCTGTGGCGGGTGGGCTGACTGCGGCGATGGCATTGTATCGCTGGAAACAAAACGAATTAGCAATGCGGCAAGATAAACCCCTTCAATACACTTCTTTTTTATTGTTAATTACATTGTTTATCATGACCGCAGCCTCTTTCGCACTCTTATATATTTTACTATAGGCAGTGCAATGCGAGACCCCGGACTACAACCAGAAAGAACACAGCAAGCTTGGAGCCGAACGCTACTCGTTTTAGCACTAAATATATTGCTATTTCTGCGTTCTGGGTTACTCAATCATTCATACCTAATGCTAACCGCAGCTGCGGCTGGCGCATTATTATTTTTGATCATTACATTCAAAAGACATAATGCATCTACCCCCCCTAAAATAGGATTAAAAATAAACAATTCTATATTCTTATTTTTTGCGTCATACACCCTTATTTTTATGTCTTTTATGCTGGTTATTAAGATTTTATCTACTTAATTTGACTTTATCTCTCAATATTTAGCTAAGTTCATCTTAAATAAATCACTGCCTTTAATCGCTTTTCTCTGAATTTTTCACACTCCACTCCCAGATTATCGTACAATCCCCGATTATTTTTGTGAGAATGAGGAGGAATAACGGATGGACAAACGTTTTCTTCAATCAAATAAAGAGGCCCGTTGGTCACTCTATTTAACGATAGCCTATATGATAGGCTGGGTTATTTGTGCATACCTTCCTAGCAATACGATGGGAGTTACTGGGTTACCATTATGGTTTGAATGGTCATGCCTAATTTTGCCCGTCATCTTTATTCTACTGTGTATTATGATGGTTAAGCTCATATTCAAAGATATCTCTCTGGAGGAGAATGATGCAGATTGAAGTTCTCCTACCATTAATCGGTTACCTTGCCCTCGTCTTTCTGTTATCAATTTATGCCTATAAAAAGCGGAAAACAGGCGAATTTCTGAATGAGTATTTCTTAGGTAATCGTTCCATGGGCGGTTTCGTCCTTGCAATGACAATTACCGCAACCTATATCAGTGCGAGTTCATTTATTGGAGGCCCTGGAGCCGCCTATAAATATGGTCTAGGTTGGGTACTTTTAGCGATGATCCAGCTACCGGCAATCTGGCTTTCCCTTGGCGTACTGGGTAAGAAATTTGCTATTTTAGCGCGCCGCTATAATGCAGTGACCCTTAACGATATGCTCTACGCTCGCTATCAAAGCCGCTTCTTAGTTTGGTTTGCAAGTGTTAGCCTACTCATTGCTTTTTTTGGCGCCATGACAGTGCAATTTATTGGCGGCGCAAGGCTATTAGAAACAGCAGCTGGTATCCCATATACCTATGGTTTGATAATTTTTGGGGTATCTATCGCCCTCTATACAGCTATTGGTGGCTTCAGAGCCAGCGTATTGAATGATGCATTGCAAGGGCTAGTTATGCTTATCGGGACAGTGATCCTACTTGTTGCCATCATTTACCATGCTGGTGGGCTCCCTACAGCCATCGAAAAGATGCATGCCATTGACCCTAAATTAGTGTCGCCCGAAGGGGCTGACGATATTCTGAGTGGGCCTTTCTTAGCTTCTTTTTGGGTTCTAGTCTGTTTTGGCGTGATTGGTTTACCCCACACCGCGGTGCGTTGTATTTCATACAAGGACAGCAAAGCTGTTCACCGAGGAATTATTTTAGGCACTATCGTGATGGCAATATTGATGTTTGGTATGCACTTTGCGGGTGCATTAGGGCGCGCAATTTTGCCTGATCTGACCATCCCTGACCAAGTGATACCAACATTGATGGTACAAGTCCTTCCTCCATTTGCCGCTGGGATTTTCTTAGCAGCACCGATGGCAGCAATTATGTCGACTATTAATGCTCAGCTCTTGCAGTCCTCAGCCACTATCGTAAAAGATATTTACCTCAATGCAGTGCCCACGCAAATTAAAAATGAGAAAAAACTGGCTCGGATCTCTAGCTGTTCTAGTTTGATCTTAGGGGCTTTGCTTTTGATCGCTGCGTGGAACCCACCTCAAATGATTATTTGGCTGAATTTATTAGCGTTTGGTGGTCTTGAAGCGGTTTTCTTGTGGCCATTAGTTCTTGGGCTATATTGGGAAAAAGCCAATGGTACAGGGGCAATTTGCGGTATGGTTGTCGGTGGCGTATGTTATGCCATTTTTGCTTCCTTTAAGATAGAACTTATGGGCTTTCACGCTATCGTTCCATCGCTAATTTTCAGCCTCATAGCCTTCTTGATAGGTAACTTTTTTGGCAAAAATCCAGTACAATTGCCCACAATTAAGACATCAACAAATTAGATTTTAACATAAGAGATAAATATGCCTTGGATACAGATCCGCATCAACTCAACAGGTCCACAAGCAGAAGCTCTTGGCGATGAACTCATCGAAACTGGGGCGGTATCCGTCACTTTTCAAGATAGCCATGATACCCCTGTTTTTGAGCCCCTACCTGGAGAAACTCGTCTTTGGGGTGATACTGACGTCATTGGTTTATATGATGCAGAAACCGACATGAAATGGGTGGTTTCTCAATTGGAAAATAGCCCTCTTCTTGGAACTGGGTTCATTCATAAAATCGAACAATTAGAAGATAAAGACTGGGAAAGAGAATGGATGGATAACTTCCACCCAATGCGCTTTGGTGAGCGTTTATGGATCTGCCCAAGTTGGCGCGATGTTCCGGACCCAACTGCCGTTAATGTCATGTTAGACCCAGGCTTAGCCTTCGGAACAGGGACCCACCCAACAACATCACTGTGTCTTCAATGGTTAGATAGCCTTGATCTCGAAGGGAAAACGGTAATCGACTTCGGATGCGGTTCGGGCATTTTGGCGATCGCAGCATTGAAACTAGGTGCCGCTCATGCCATTGGTATCGATATCGACCCTCAAGCTATTACTGCAAGTCGCGATAATGCGCAACGTAACGGCGTTTCCGAGCGTTTATCTCTCTACTTATCGAAAGACCAACCGGAAGCGCTACAAGCTGATGTCGTAGTTGCTAACATCCTTGCTGGCCCTCTACGTGAATTAGCCCCAATGATAAGCGTATTGCCTCGTGCAGGTGGTTTACTGGGTCTTTCTGGGGTATTAGCCACTCAAGCAGAAGGGGTTGCTGATGCTTATCGCCCCATGTTTGAAATTGACCCTGTGGCTGAAAAAGATGAGTGGTGCCGTATTACCGGTGTCAAGCACTTTTGATGGCTTTTTTTATCAAAATTAGGGAATAATTCCTTTGAAAATAACGCCAGAATAGATTATCTTATAGCTCAAATATTGCTCAATAGCTGGTGATAATCTGTTCTGCACGAGATTTGAACAACGCAACAGTTATTTTAATAAATCGTTATCGAGTACGCTTAACTATTTGTTAAATATAACTAATTTTTTAGTTGCTAGAATGCAAGATAAAAAAATTAGTGATAAATAACCGTTTGCTCAAAGTTTGTCCTTTCATATCTCGTAAAAAATGCGTAATATACGCGCCCTTGCAGTCACAGTATGGCCCCCATTTAGTTATGCGAATCGGACAATATCAGTTGAGAAACTGTCTTATTGCTGCCCCAATGGCTGGCATTACAGATAAACCTTTTAGGTCACTCTGTTATGACATGGGCGCAGGTATGACGGTATCAGAAATGCTTTCTTCTAACCCTCAGGTTTGGAAGACAGACAAATCTAGGCTCAGAATGGTTCATCGTGATGAACTTGGGGTACGTTCCGTTCAAATAGCTGGCAATGATCCCGATGAGATGGCTGCTGCTGCTCAAATTAATGTTGAGAGTGGCGCTCAAATTATCGATATCAATATGGGCTGTCCAGCTAAAAAAGTGAATCGTAAGCTTGCAGGTTCTGCACTGCTACGTTATCCAGAAATCGTTAAGTCGATTCTAGAAGGTGTCGTAAAAGCAGTGGATGTACCTGTTACTCTTAAGATCCGCACAGGTTGGTCACCTGAAGAGCGAAACTGCATAGAAATTGCCAAATTGGCCGAAGATTGCGGCATTCAAGCACTCACCATTCACGGCAGAACTAGAGCCTGTCTGTTTAATGGGGAAGCTGAATATGACAATATTCGGGCAGTTAAGCAGACTGTTACCATTCCGGTTATTGCCAATGGCGACATTACTGACCCGCTAAAAGCCAGGGCTGTTTTGGACTACACAGGGGCTGATGCCTTGATGGTAGGACGAGCGGCTCAGGGAAGACCATGGATCTTCCGGGAAATCCAGCATTATCTGGACACAGGTGAAATATTGCCACCGATGCCAATGGCAGAGGTACAACGCATTATGCTAGCGCATGTACAGGAATTGCACGACTTTTATGGTCAAGGCAAAGGAGCCCGTATAGCGCGCAAACATGTTTCTTGGTACTTAAAGGAACATGCACCTGATGACCAGTTTCGGCGCTCATTCAACACCATTGAGGATGCCAGCGAACAGCTGGAGGTGTTGGAAGCATTTTTTGAAAATTTTTGCGTAAATAAAGATAAGAGCTGACAGAACTATGTTCGAACAACGCGTAAATTCTGACGTACTAACCGTTGCTACTGTAAATTCACAAGATCAAGTAACTCAAAAACCGTTACGTGATTCAGTCAAGCAAGCACTGAAGAACTATTTTGCTCAATTAAATAATCAAGATGTTAACGATTTATATGAGCTGGTATTGGCTGAGGTAGAACAGCCTTTGTTGGACATGGTTATGCAATATACCCGTGGAAACCAGACCCGTGCAGCCCTGATGATGGGTATCAACCGCGGTACTCTGCGTAAGAAACTGAAAAAATACGGCATGAACTAATCCTAGTCGGTTAATGCAGTGTTTTTACAGGCACCTTCTATATTTTAGAAGGTGCCTTTTTGTTTAAATGACTGGGCACCAGAAACGCCACAGTACTGCGACGCATGCGGCTAGTATATTTTACTCTTCTATTGCAGGTATTTAGTATTTCTCATTAAATACACAAAATGTACTGCTCTAGACTAACCTAGCTTTACTCCCTACCAGTTAAATTACCATTCCCCCCAATGCCCTTTCAATCCCTAAAAGCCCCTATAAACTTATACTTCACTCACCTATTTTATTAGATAACCTATTTTATTCCCTGTTAACCCTAGGTTGATTTAACTTAAATATAATAAATTTAAATAGCCTCAATAAATCACATCATCTAAAATATAATAATAAATACTATATTCAGTAAATAAAATTCACAGTGCGCTTACCATCACAGCAAACACATCAAAAAATTTAATTATTAATAATAAGCTATTAAAACAGAAGGAAATTTAATATTTAAAGTACTCAGTCATTATTAATAGTTTGCTAAAACACAAAAAACATTAATCACTCACTGAGTTTAAAATATTATTATTTCACCATTCTCCAAATAGTAAATAAAACTATAGCCCAACCTAATAACCCTTGTTCAACTTACATAAGTCTACGCTGATTAAAAATCACATAACTGACTAACACCCTTCCATTTGACTTTATATAATAAATTCTGAACTCATTGTTATACAAGAATTTAAATTATTTTATTAGTAAAGATAGCATTTATTACAGTACCTACTTTTCATAATAGGTCAATGTCATTTCCTGATGTATATACAGATTTATATACCTTAAAAATAATTAGTCGAACAAGAAAAAACAATGAACAACTTATTGAGGAAAAACTGAATGAAAATTATTACCATAGCGGTTTACTCATAGGATATTTGGTGATGTTAAGTACCTATGCGCTTATTATTATCTGATAATTATGTTAGTTAATATTTATTTTTCACTCACAATGAGAGTTTTCTTTACTTAAACCAAACCCCATGATATTTAAGTATTTTTCACTATATATACCACGTTTTGATTACTCACATTATGTGTTTTCTTTGCTTTTTACGCACTTAAACGTTACAAATAAAGATAAAGTATGAAAAATGTTAATATCGAGTTAATATTCTGTTTTTATCTTTAGAATTGCTTTTTTGTATCGTCATTGATTTATCAATTTTTGATAAATTAAAAAACACACATCTCGCAGAAAATCACAACACATTGATTTATATATAATTATAAAAACTGTAAAAAGTGTAAATTTATGGTTATTCATTAAAAACTTCAAATTAGTGAGTTTGCTTTTAAATTTCTCACTCTTTATAATTGTAGGAAATCAAGGCAACGATGAATATTATTAGCTTTCTCTTTAATTAAAGAACTAATATTAATAATAAGTTACTGATTTATTAATTTAAATTAGTAGTTTTCTTTTGGAAAATAGTTGTATGAACTTACAAGAACATAAAGATGCTCCAAGTGAGAATTCTGCCAATTGTTTTTCTTCTTATTGTGGAGTTGTAATAAAAAGAATAAGAAAAGAAACTGGTATTACTGGAGCTCAATTAGCAACAAAATTAAATATTTCACAACAGCAAATGTCTCGCTATGAAAGAGGTGTCAATAAGCTAACAGTCGATATGTTATTTAATATCTCAGTAGCTTTAAACATCTCATTTGAAAGTTTAATCAAGAACATTATTATTGAAATAAACAAATCAAATTATGATGACGTGGTAACTTTAAGAAAAAGCATCACGGCATCTGATACCATCTACTTTTATTAAGTAACTTTATTAAGTTTAATAATTAAAGTGGCTTTAAACATTTTCAAACAAAAACACATCAAATATTTATTATGATTCTCTGAGGAATATATGAATAAAGTTATTTTTGCAGTTTTAGTATCGAGTGCAATGAGCGCTTCTGTATTAGCCGCTGATATGGGGCACGGTAAAGTTACATTTAAAGGCGCTATTATTACAGCACCTTGTTCAATATCGCCTAATTCTATCGATCAAACTATTGAGTTAGGACAAATTGCAGATTCAACATTAATGGGCGGAGGTAGATCAACCCCACGTACATTTGATGTTTCATTAGAAAACTGCAAATCCGAAAACTTAAAAAGTGGAGTCCAATTGACTTTCAGTGGTGCAGCTGCAGCATTTGATACAACAAATAAGACATTAGGACTTGTCGGTACAGCTTCCGGAGCAGGTGTTCAAATTACTAACCCAGCTGGCCAAGTAATCACACTGGGCAAACCCTCTCCATTCCAAATAATCCAAAATGGCAGCAACACTCTACGTTTTGCCGCATATTTGATTGGTGATGGTGATAAAGCAAAAACAGGTGAATTTAGCTCTATAGCTGACTTTACACTGAACTACGAGTAAACGAATAAATGGCCTGATGAGATAAGGATATCGCTCAGGCTTTTAAAATTCGGTGAGAGGTACGCATGATAAATAAAATGAGAATTATCAAAGGTACATTTGGATTGCATTGTATCGTCTTGGCCTTTTCAGCGAATGCTGGAGCGAGCATCAAAATGCAAGGCTCTATTATTGAAACAGCTTGTTCTATTGATGTTGGAAGCCGAAATCAAACTATTGATATGGGAAGTTTACCTTTAGCCGCCATTCATAGAGATGGCCAAGGACCTGCTCGTACTTTTCATATTCGTTTAGTTAATTGTGTTTTAGCTCGGCAAAACCCCGCTAAGCCAAATTGGCAATACTTTCAAGTCACCTTTGACGGCTCACAATCGCAAGGGTTATTTCAAGTAGATGGCCAGGCGAGCGGTGTTGGACTACAGATTCAACGCGAAGACGGTGAAATTGCCATCCCAGGAAAAAGTTTATCGCACCAAACACTTTCAATTGGTGAACGCGACCTGTCATACAATTTACGGTTAGTAGCAAATAAAAATGCGTTGATAGCAGGGCAATACTCTAGCCACATACGTTTTAAATTAGATTACGAATAGACCGCATAAGTCGTTGTTCATTTCGGTTATTAAATAAACATCATAGATAAAAATAAGAGAAGGTGGGGCAATGACCTCGGATTTCATTCGCACCCCGTTACTTGGGTGGTTTCATCCAAGTGTAGTGGGGCTATGTATTACACTGGTAGTAAGCTTTGCTGGGCAGGCGAAAGAGATTGAGTTTAATACCGATATTTTGGATGTAAACGACCGAGCTAACATTGACTTGAGCCAGTTTTCAAAATCCGGTTATTTAATGCCAGGTGAATATAGTTTTGCTATTTATGTGAATAAGCAGACGTTACCAGAACAACCTATTTATTACTACACCTCGCCTATAGATGAAGGTGATAGTTTAGTGTGCTTAACGCCAAGTATTGTCGAACAATTTGGTCTGAAACCCGAGGTGATGAGCAAACTGTCATGGTGGCATGAAGGAGAATGTTTGTCACTTGATAGCTTAAAGGGAACCGATGTTAAAGCTGATTTAGCTAGTTCAACATTATATATCAATATGCCGCAAGCATATTTGGAATATACCGCTGAAAATTGGGACCCTCCTGCACGTTGGGAAGATGGCGTATCAGGGATGGTCTTTGATTATAACGTCAATACACAAGTATCACAGCAAACACGCGGTGGCGAGCAAACTAATTACAACACCAGTGGAAATGGCGTAGTTGGAGTAAACCTAGGCGCATGGCGTGCTCGTGCTGATTGGCAAATGCGATTAGATAAACAACAAAGCCAAAGCGTAACACATTCGTTAGATTGGTCTCGTTATTATATTTACCGAGCCATTAAATCTTTGGGTGCAAAATTAACCTTAGGTGAAGATTATCTGGTGTCAGATATTTTCGATAGCTTCCGATTTACGGGAATGAGTTTAATTACCGATATTAATATGCTCCCTCCTAATTTAAGAGGGTATGCTCCTGAAATTACTGGGGTTGCCACTAGTAACGCGACAGTAATAGTGAGCCAGCAAGGCCGTATTATTTATCAAACACAAGTTGCGGCTGGCCCCTTTCGTATTCAGGACTTAAATGATGCCATGTCAGGTGAATTAAATGTTGAAGTTAAAGAACAAGATGGCTCAATCCAAACTTTCACAATAAATACAGCTACGGTCCCTTACCTAACTCGTCCGGGGCAATTACGTTACAAGTTAGCAGTAGGACGTCCTACTGATTGGCAACACCATGTAAATGGTGAAACTTTTGCGAGCGGTGAATTTTCTTGGGGAGTCAACAACGGTTGGTCATTATTTGGTGGCGCAATTGGCGCTGAAAATTATGCTTCTGCAGCACTCGGTATCGGACGTGATTTAATGATGTTTGGAGCATTATCGTTCGATATTACACATGCACGCTCTAATTTAAAAGGAATGACTGATGTTGGAAATAAAACCTATAAAGGCAACTCATACCGCCTAAGTTATTCAAAACACTTTGATGCTTATAACAGCCAAGTAACCTTTGCAGGTTATCGTTTCGCGGAAAAAGGTTTTATGAGTATGTCAGAGTACTTAAATGCGCAAATGAGTGGGGTTCAGCAATATAGCAGCAAAGAAATGTATACCGTTTCATATAACCAACAATTTCCGAGTGTCGGATTAAGTGCATATCTTAATTATTATCACCAAACCTATTGGGATCAGCCAGATAATGACCGCTATAGCCTATCTATAGCCAAGTATTTTGACATGGATAAGCTAAAAAATTTAAGCATTAACCTGACGGCGTATCGTAATAGTTATCAAAATACGAACGATGATGGGGTATATGTCTCTTTATCAGTGCCATGGGGAAATTCTGGTTCTCTCAATATGAATAGTAGTTGGAATAAAAATGATAACACTCAAAGGATCGGGTATTACGACCGTTTGGATGAGCGCAGTAATTACCAACTAAGCACAGGGATTTCTCGTACTGGTGCTTTAGTCAGTGGTTTTTATTCTCATCAAGGTGATATTGCATCATTAAATGCAAATGCTACTTATCAACAAAACCGCTACCGCTCTGCTGGATTGTCTTTACAAAGTGGGATCACCGCAATACGAGACGGTGTTGTATTCCACAGAAATAACCAAATGGGGGGAACACGTATTTTTGTCGATACTGATGGCATAGCTGGCATTCCCTTACGAGGGTACGGCGCAACAGTTGACTCTAATCGTTTTGGGCAAGCAATCTTAACTGATGTGAATAGCTATTACCGTAATCAAGTGAGCGTAGACTTAAATGCCCTACCCAATGATGCACAAGTAACACAATCGGTTAAACAAGGAACATTAACGGAAGGTGCTATAGGTTATCGTCAATTTGAAGTCGTTGCTGGTGCAAGTGCCATGGCCATATTACGGCTCGCTGATAACAGTTACCCACCGTTTGGTGCTTTGGTATTTAATCGACGAGGCCAACAGGTAGGAATGATTGGTGATGAAGGAAGCGCCTATTTAACTGGATTAAACCCAAATGATATTTTGCAGATACGTTGGGATGAGAGAACTCAATGTGAAGTGACATTACCGGAAACTTTACCAACAGGAGAAGCATTGTTTTCTAGCTGGTTATTACCGTGTCTCTCTGCTGGTAATAAAAACTCAATCAACACAACCTTCGAGGAAATGAATTGAGTAAATATCAATACAATTACAGGCACTTTTTTCATCAAATATGAAATTGTCAATTCAAGACAACCTACTTTTCTAGTAAATCAATGCGAATGAATAATTTTATTCGTTCGATATTTATGAATGCAGCGTAAATAAAAGACTCTGCTTTTACAGAATGAGAAAATAAATAATGAAATTATTAATGACAAATAAATTATGCCATAAATTATTTGGCTCGGTATTACCCTATTCTTCTATTTGGTTATTAGGAAGCATACTCAGCATAATTGGAGTATCTCCAGTTCAAGCTGCAATAGCACTAGATAGAACACGGGCTATTATTACAGAAAATGATAAATCAATTAGCCTAAACATCAGTAACGAAAATAAACAACTGCCTTATTTAGCGCAAGGGTGGATTGAAAATGAAAAAGGGGAAAAGATCAGCGAACCATTTACAGTTCTTCCCCCAGTTCAGCGACTAGAGCCTAGCGCTAAGAGTCAGGTGAAAATACAATCACTTCCTGGTACAGCTGTGTTACCACAAGACAGAGAGTCGGTGTTTTACTTTAACTTGCGTGAGATCCCACCTAAAAGTGATAAGCCAAACACGTTACAACTCGCATTACAAACACGAATTAAATTGTTCTATCACCCGAAAACGATTATTCCGACACGTGAACAAATGAACACCCCGTGGCAAGAAAAGCTGACATTAACGCGCAAAGATAACCAATATACAGTGACCAACCCAACGCCTTACTACGTCACTATAGTAGATGCAGCACCGAGCACAGAAGGTAAAACCGTTGATGGCTTTGAACCTATTATGATTGCCCCCAAAAGTAGTCAAACGATGAGTGGAGCAGCTGATGCATTGGGTAACAAGCCAGTTTTAACTTATATCAATGATTACGGCGGGCGCCCGGTACTATCTTTCCAGTGTCAATCTCAGAGTTGTTATGTCGTCCCTTCACAAAAACCTTAAAACGAGACGATATCAATCGCAATTACTGTGTTTGAGTAGGAGAAATCACCATGAATATAGTACTGGAATTAGAACGATATCGTCATGCGTTAGGAGGGATGCTGCTAGTGTTACTAGCCACTACTGTTAACGCCACGGAATTGGACAAAGTGGATAATTGGGATGTAGATGGGGCAAATGGCACTCTATATGTTCACGGAGCTTTAACTGAAAGTGCTTGCCGATTAGCGATGACTTCTGCAAATCAAACAATCGACCTAGGTACAATCGGGACGGGGCAACTTCAGCAAGTCGGGCAATCAGGCCCCCCCATAGCTGTCGTGTTACGTTTGGAAGATTGTTTAAGTGGGGAAAGCCGTAATCGAAACCAATTGGGTGACTTACTTTGGAGCCCCGATATGCCTGCAATGAAAATCCGTTTTTTAGCACCAGCTGATAAACAAAATCCATCTTTAGCGGCAGTTATTGGAGCAAAAGGAATAGCATTAGAATTCAGTGATGCAACTCACTCTCCCATTGCATTAGGGCAGTATAGCTTGCCTCATTTAGTATCACCTGGGCAAAATCAGTTAACGTATTACGTGACTCCAGTGAGAACAACCATGGGGTTAAATGCAGGCGCCTACTCCGCCTTAATTCGATTTCAATTGAATTATGATTAACAGAAAGGCAATGCACATGTCATTAAAAAACAAACAAGAATTCCGCCTTGCCATATTCAAAGGGATGATGGTAATTGGAATATTGTCAGGAGTACTTAATCAAACACAGGCAGATACTGCAAATTTAAATTTAAAACTAACAATTATTACACCCCCCCAGTGCACCATCAGTAATGGTGATGAAATAACGGTTTCATTTGGGCAAGTTCAACAGGGGTTAATAGATGGCGTCAGCTATAAACGTACTCCAATTGACTATAGGTTAGCGTGTACTAGTGTTGCAACAAATGCTTTGAAAATGTCACTTTCTTGGAGTGCGGTGACTTTCAATGGGTTATCAGCTATTCAAACCAATCGTACTAATTTAGGAATAGCAATATACCAAGATGCAACTCAATTAAGTAATGGAGACAGCCTAAATTTCAACCTACTTGGCGCTCATCCCGCATTGTATGCCGTACCAGTCAAACCGACAGGCACTATGTTATCAGACGCGGGGGCATTTTCTGGTGCCATGACCATGACCTTAAATTATCAATAGGATGAAAAAATGAGGGCAAAAATCCACAGCTGGTTATACATGTTTATCACATTCAATATAGTGTCATTTCCAGCATCAGCCGCGTTTACGGTGAATTTTAATGGTACGTTAGTTGTCACACCGCCAGAATGTACAGTTAATGGAGGTTCAACAACCGATGTACAATTTGGCGATGTACATGAAACATTGATTAATAATAGCAGTTATAAACGCACGCCAATTATGTATGCATTAAATTGCACACAGGTATACAACAACGCGCTAAAAATGACCTTAACGTGGAATGCCATCACGTTAAATGGCCAAAATGTAGTGCGCACTAATCGAAGTAATTTAGGAATAGCTATTTATCAAGATAATACTCGCTTGAATAATGGAACATCATTGAACTTCACCTATGGTGGGAGCATGCCCGCATTGTATGCCGTCCCAGTAAAACCAACAGGAACAGTACTCACTGACGGTGGTGAATTTAATGGTGTATTAACGATGGTTGTTGATTACCGCTGAGGAAATCTTTATGAAATTAAATCGGTGCTTAAAGTCAATTTTAACTTTCGTTATTCTGATTAATTCTGGTATGGCATTCGGTATCGGAGCTAATTTATCCGGAAACCTAATAGTAACACCTCCAGAATGTATTTTAAATAATGGACAACAGCAGGCTGTGCATTTTAACGATATTTTATTAACGCGTATCGATGGAATTAACTACCAGCAGACATTGGTATTTAAATTGACATGCACACAGCTGGCGAAGAATGCAATTAAACTTACGATTCAAGGTGATGTAACTAGTTTTAATAGCAATGGAGCGCTCAAAACTAGTCACTCTAAACTGGGTATAGCATTTTATCTAAATGATGTACGCCAAGCAATTAATGAGACTATAAACGTGAATTATACTGCATTACCTACAATTAAAGTGGCCCCCATAAAAAATCTAACTGCGAGCTACAGTAATACGGATGGAGGTGCATTTACTGCGCTAGCAACCCTGAAAGTAGATTATCAATGAGGGACATAATGGGAACATTATTACAAAAAATTTGCTTCTTACGTAACGGGCTAGGAGTAATACTCCTCACTATTGTCTCATGGAACTCACAAGCTAATTGGCTATTTGATGGGACATTGATTATTCCGCCAGTCTGTCAGCTAGGACATGAAGACCCGATCAGAGTTTCTTTTGGGAAGGTGGGAGTGCGAAAAGTTGATGGGCATTTATTTAAGCAAAATATTCCTTATCAACTTAATTGCCAAGGAGATTTAAATCAACCTTGGGATATCACTTTATCTTTTAATGCAACTTTAGCAGGTTCAGGATTTGATAATGCAACATTGCGTACTTCTAGCTTACTGAATGTAAACAAGCTAGGCATCCAAATACAAAAAGATGGTGTACCGCTGGAGTTAAATAAGGCATTTGCTATTGATACAGGGCATTTACCAGTACTATCTGCAGTTCCGATTAAGCGAACTGGCGTTGATTTAGTGGGAGATGATTTTACAGCACAAGGTACATTAGCGATTGCATTTCAATAAATACACCATGGACTAAGAGATGAAAATACAACTAGGCCGCTGGCTTCCTTGGGTAATATTAAGTATATCATTCCCAACATTTGCAGATGACGTACTTTTTGATGGCACGCTGGTAGAGGATGCCTGCGAAGTATACCCAGGGGATGAAAATATTGAACTCGATTTTGGGACTGTAATTGATGAATATCTATATCTCAATACACGTACGCATAGTCAGCCTTTTACTATTCGCTTAATTAATTGTGATTTGGTATTAGGAAAAGAAGTTCAAGTTACCTTTACAGGTAATGAAAGCACAACTTTACCTGGATTATTAGCTTTAAATAATGTAAGTCACGCAAAAGGTATTGCTGTGGGATTAGAATCAGCTAATGGTACGCCAATAAAACTGAACAAAATGAAAGGTCACATTCAAGGATTGCATTCTGGTAATGGTAATAATTTGAATTTTAAAGCATATATTCAAGGTGAGCCTAAAGCACTACAAGAAAAAAACATTATTCTGGGTGATTTCGTAGCTACAACTACTTTTACACTAGAATATGAATAAAATTTTTTTATAAAGATAAATATGGAAAGCAATAATGAATAGACTATTATTTCTGTTTTTTTTATTTTCAGGGCAATGCTTATCGGAAGAACTTACCGAATTGCCTGCAGGCAGTTCATTTATTTACCCTAAACAAATATCAACAAAATGGCTTCATTACACACTTTCAAATTGTATTGGCCCAAGCAATCCACATGCAAACTGTAGAGATAATAATGATATTGTTTTAGATGGTGAAATTGAAATAACGATACGCCTTACCCAGGGTACTTTAAACCAAGCTATTAATAATAGAATTAATGCGACAAATAATTCAACCACTATTTCTCGTCAAGGTAAATTTGACTGGGTAGGAGGTGGATATGGTCTGAGGATTGAATGGACTGAAACAGTACCGGGTTTAATCTGTACACCAAATGATAATGCTAGTTATCAAAAATGTCTAAGTCGATATTTGGGAAATACGTATACTGTGAAACATAACTTTATGACTTCACAAAGTGCAGCTGTGTGGAAACATTTAAGTAAATATCCGCTATGCAATAGAGGCATTCTCTTTCAAAACCAGTTATCTACAACAGGTGTTTCTGATATTTATTCGACAGATTTTGAATCAACATGCACAAAAGGAGGGCCAAATGATATAACTCCTCCAGAATTAGAAGATTCTGCAGTGTGTAGCTTAAATAGTCAAAACTTAAATTTAAATTACTCATCAACAAACTTTAATGTTACTGGCCTCACTCAAAATGTAAATTTAATGATTTCGTGTTGTCCACTCCCCTTTAATTGAGACACGTTAAATTAGAGTTTTCTAACTGTTGACGATAGGCCTCCGGTGGGAGGTGATTTAAACTTTCATGGGT